>JALYGD010000175.1 GCA_030777265.1 Actinomycetota bacterium
CGAAGCCGGCTTCTATGATCGGGAGGGCCATGTCACGGCAGCGGACTATCGACCTTGAGGATCTCGGGTTCGACCGCGGCGCCCATCTGCTGATCGCCGGCGCGCTGGACGAGCTGGACGCCGGGGATACGCTCGTCGTGCTCGGACGGGACCCCGCCCTGGAAATGCACCTGCGGGCCTGGTGTCGCCGCACTGGCCATGGCTTCGTGCCACCTAACGAGGGGTTGGATCCGCTCCCTGTCGACGGTCGCTCGGCCATAGCCGGTCTACTGATCCGAGGCACCGCACGCGACGCGCGACTCGTTGCTGCGGAGCGCGCAGGTACTCCGCAGCCGGCTGGCATCGTGTCGGAGGCACCGGCGCACTGGGGGCTGGCCGCCCGTGGCGCACTGGTCGAAGCCGGTGGCCCAGAGGTCGATTTCGACCTGCGTGAGCGGGACCTCGTCTGGGCCGATGCCGCTCCCAGGCTTTATGCCCAAGCTGCGGCCAACCAGTGGGACCCGAACGCCGCGATCGAGTGGACTGCGGATTTCGAGCTGCCGCCGGCCGTGGAGCGAGCCGTCGTCCAGGTCATGACCTACCTCGTCGAGAACGAGCAGGCGGCACTCGCCGTGCCGGCACGGTTCCTCGGTCGTATCCACCCCCACTATCGCGAGGTCGTCCAGTTCCTTGCGATCCAGGCCGCTGACGAAGCGCGCCATGTCGAGGTCTTCACGCGGCGGGCGACGCTCAAGGGCGGCGAGCTCGGGCTGTCGGGCGCGGGCGGACGCGCGTCTCTCTCGACGCTGCTGAACGAGCCGAGCTTCACCCTCGCGCACTTCCTGCTCTCGGTGCTCGGGGAGGGCACCTTCCTCAACCTGCTCGCGTTCATCGAACGACACGCCCCGGACCCCGTCACACGTCAAGTCGCCCATCTGGCCTTACAGGACGAGTCGCGTCATGTCGCCTTCGGCATGGCCCACCTCATCCACCGAGTGGAGGTGGAGCCTGCACTGCGCAGCCAACTGGCGACCGCGATGCGCCGGCGTCACGATGTGCTCATCGACACGGCCGGACTGAACGAGCAGGTCTTCGACGCTCTCGTCGTGCTGGCCGCGGGGGCGTGGTCGCCGCAGGTGATCGCTTCAGGCTTCGCTGCGGTGCTCCAGTTGCAGGACGACATGGACCGCGGTCGGCGGCGGCGGCTGCGTCGACTCGGGTTCTCGCTCGAGGAGGCCGAGGAACTCTCCGCTCTGCACACCCGCAACTTCATGTGACCGCGCTGTCGCTCCTGCGCTGAGCGGAAGCGCCCCGACTCTGCCGTTCCCGTTTCTGGGCTTACGGCATCCGAGACGGTTCGACAGAGCCCCACCTTCGCCATCCGAGCGATATGCGCTATTTTCCCCCTGATGAGCGGACGTGTGAGCGTCGCCCCGTAGGGGCGACGCGAGAGGAGCCGTCTTAGGTCTCCTGAGACGGCGACGGTGGTGATCCTGTGAGCGACATGACCGGGCGCGCAGGCGGCCCGGTGCCCGCGCCGCCTGGGGGCGACGCGATCCTGCGCGGCTACCTGCGTGAGCACTTGGCGGTCGCGGCCGGTCTCGCCGCCGCCGCAATCGTCGCTGCGATCGTGCTGGTCGGCTCCCTGGTAACCCTGCGACGCGTTGAAGCCCATTCCGTACGTCTGCCAGGCATCGTCGTCGAGCAGCTCCCGGCCGGGACGGACGGGTGGGAACGGCTCCGCGTCACCTACTCCGTGCCAGATGAGGAGGCCGACGCGGCGGTGACCGTTGCCGACGCCGACGACTACCGGGTCGGCCAGCGCGTCGACCTCCTCATCGACCCGCGGCTGCATCGCATGTCGCCCGCCCACCCGGGCCTCCGGCCCGTGCCTATCTCGCCCGCCCACCCGGGCCTCCGGCCCGTCCCGGCCCAGCCTGTGCTCGCGAGCGAGCTTCCCGAGCCGTGGCTGGCCGGCGTCGCCGCGAGCCTCGCGCTCGCCGCCTCCATGGCCATCGCGGTTCGCTCCACCCGCTGGGTACGCAGGCTGAGGCGTCTCGTCTACCAGCAGCCACCAGAGGTGCTGTCGGAGGCCGTCATGTCTGCGCACTTCTGCGAAAGCAGAGGTGGTGCGTCGCTGAAGCTCTCGGAGGTCGACGACCCGGCCCCTGCGTCGGTCGTGGTGTTCCCGCTCATGGCGAGTCAGCAGGAGCTCGTGGAGCAGGATGGAGCAATTCCCGTCACCGTGCGCTGGGATCCCGCAGATCCGGCCGCCATGGTGGCGATGACGGGGGGCCGGGTGCTGTGGCCACGAGGCCCGTCCCGTCACGAGCGTGGGGCGGTCACTCCTCAGCAGGAGCGCGCGTCGCCAGCGCGGCGAGGGCCGGCTGAGGGATCGGAGAGCGATCAGGCCGGGTCCATGCCCGACCGTCCTGCCTCGACGATGAATGACGTGCGGGTTTCCACCGGCGCGCCTGGGCGCGAGACGTAGGGCACGACGCGGTAGTCGGTCCGCCACCGCTGCGGCGTCACCTCGCAGCGGACGTAGCCGCGCTGAGCATTGTGGAAGCGCAGGTGAGGGTTGTCGGCCACCACCGCCGCCCCGTGCGGCGTGGTGACAGACCCGTCTCCGCCCGAGCTGACCGAGGTACCCACGAATTCGCTGCCCAGCGTCGCCGAGTCCGGGTCGTCGAAGTCGGCCTTGATGTCCGCGGCCCAGTGCGCGTGCACATCGCCGGTGAGCACGATCGGGTTCGCGACGTTGGCGGTCGTGAGCGTACGAAGCAGGCGGTCCCGCGCCGCTGGGTAGCCGTCCCAGGCATCCATGCTGAAGCGCGCGCCCGGCCCGGGCTGGACGTCGCGTTGGGCCAGGAAGACCTGCTGGGCGAGGACGTTCCAACGCGTCGAGGAGGCTCGTAGACCGTCCACGAGCCAACGCTCCTGATCCTCGCCGGTCATCCTGCGCGCGGGATCGAGCCGCTCGTCGCAGCTCGCCCTCCAGCCGCCCCCGCAGGCCTGGACGGAGCGGTACTGGCGAGTGTCGAGGACATGGAAGGTGGCGAGCCGACCGAACCCGACCCGGCGGTAGAGGCGCAGATCGCCTGCGACCGGCGGTGGCGTCCGCAGTGGCAGGTGCTCCCAGTAGGCCTGGTAGGCAGCGGCACGTCGCATGCGGAAGCTCTCGCGGCTCTCGTGGCCTTCTGGGCGGTCGGCGGCGTAGTCGTTGTCGACTTCGTGGTCGTCCCAGGTCACAACCCACGGGAAGGCGGCGTGAGCCGCCTGCAGGTCGGGGTCGGTCCGGTACTGCGCGTATCGCCGGCGGTAGTCGGTCAGCGAGACGGCCTCGCCGCCGACGTGGTGGCGTACGTTCCCGATGGGGGCGGGGTGGACGTCGCGCCCGTGTTCGTAGATGTAGTCGCCGAGGTGGATGAGCAGGTCGAGGGGCTCCGCCGCCATGTGCCGGTAGGCGGTGTAATAGCCGTGCTCGTACTGCTGGCAGGAGGCGAACCCGAAGACCAGGCGGTCGACCGACGCGTTGCCGGGAGGAGAGGTGCGGGTGCGGCCGACCTGGGACAGCTCGTCGCCCGTCCTGAAGCGGTACCAGTACCAGCGCGCGGCCTGCAGCCCCTCGACGGCGACGTGGACAGCGTGGCCGTGTCGAGGCGTCGCCATCGCGACACCGCTCGCGACCACGCGACCGAAGGCTTCGTCGCTGGCCACCTGCCAGGCCACCGGCACGTCCTCCTGCGGCATCCCGCCATGAACATCGAGTGGGTCGGGCGCGAGACGGGTCCACAGCACGACCCCGGTGGGGGCCGGGTCACCCGAGGCGACGCCCAGCGCGAACGGCGCCCCGAGACGAGTGCGGGGCGGAGGCGAGCCAGGCCAGGCGCCCGGGAGCACGGGGGTGCCCGCCCGACCTGAAAGGCGCAGCGACCCCAACCCGGCGGCGGAGGTCGCAGCCAGCGACAAAAAGCGACGACGGTTGACGCGAATGGGAACGGTGCCTCCGTGGCTATTCGACAATGGCGGGATCGATGGCAAACCTCAGCGGGTTGGCTCCCAGTGCGACGGCATCGGCCATGCGCTGGATGGCTGACAGACCCGTGTAGCGCAGGTTGGGGGCCAGCGCTTGGCGGCGCTGGATGTCCCGTACGCCGACATAGCCCGGGGTCATCACCACACCCCGAGAGGCACCGCTCTTCTGGAAGCGCAGGAAGGCGTCCGTGAGCACTTCCGAGGGTAAGCCACCGGCCTCGGTGACGACGATCACGGCCTCGCCACTCGAGAGGATCATGTTGCCGTGCACCTCTAAGGGAAGCCTCGCCGCCTCCAGGATGGCACGGACCACGTCCACCGGATCGTCCGGTCGGCGCAGGTTCGCGCGCACGACCTCGGGGAGCTCGAAGCGGTCCGCGAACGACCGGTGCGGGGTGAGGTCCTGGACCCGCGCCCTGTCGGCCGTGCCCGCCTCGTCCCAGGATCCGGATGGGCGCCGTGACGGGCCCCAGCCCCGCTCCGGCACCTCGGGGGCAACCGGAGTCGGGCCGGGGGGCCGCTGGTCCCGCTCGACCAGGCCGAGTCGCTTCCCAGAGCGGTCCTCCACGATGACCGCATCCAGGTGAGGAGAGGTCCGAAAGGCATGGGAGGCGGCATCGCGTACGAGGCGCTGGACCGCCGGGTTGTCGGGATCGGCCGCGTCGATGTCAAGGGTGATGGTCGCCTGAGGCCCGAGTAGCGGACCAGGGGCGTGCGGGCGAGCGCGCGACGGTGTAGGGCCTGCGCTCGGCGGACCGGTTGGCTGCCTTCGGCGCCGACACGCCACGACCACGGCTCCGACGAGGAGGAGCACGACGATGATCAGGATCACTTCCACAGCGCTGTCAGAATGCCTCGGATTGTCACCAGCCCGCCAGCGGGAGATTGCCTTCGTCACTCTGCGGGGTCTTTAACTCGTTCGGGCCCCGTGCTGCGTACTCAGCTTTGCAGCCGCGAGCGGACCGCGTCTGCGACGCGCGCACCTTCGGCGCGGCTACCGATCCGAGGCATGACCGCCTTCATGACCCGCCCCATGTCTCGTGGGCCCGAGGCTCCCGACTCGCTGACGACCTCGTCGACGAGGGCGTAAAGCTCGTCGTCCCCGAGCGTCTGGGGAAGGTAGCTCGCGTACAGGTCTGCCTCCGTCTCTTCCTGTGCCGCCCGCTCCTCGCGGCCCGCTGCCTGAAACGCCTCCGCCGACTCGCGCCGGCGCTTCATCTCCCGCCTGAGGAGGAGGTGGACCTCCTCGTCCGCGAGCACGCCTTGGGCCCCGCGTCCGCGAGCCACCGCTTCGTTGCGCATCTCCGCGAGGATCAGGCGCAAAGCGCTCGTTCGCGCCCGGTCGCGCGCCTTCATGGACGCGGTGAGGTCGGACTCGATTCTGTCTTGGAGGGACACGGCAGCTCCTTCCCGGATCGGCAGGCTAGGACACGGGCCAGACGCGCTGGGTCGGCTGCATGCTCGGTCAACCGGACGTGCAGTGCCCGGGCAGCATCTGTCCCGGCATCGAGCACCTCGACATCGCCACCCGGTCCCGCAATGTGCACACGGACCGTGGCAAGGTCGAGGCGCCGCTGGAACCAGTTGGCGCGGGTGGTGACGGCCTGGACCTTCGCCAAAGGCGCGAGGCTGATCGTGATCGTCATCGCTCCCCGACGCGAGCCCACGATCCGCTCAGTCACTCCGTGCGCCAACTGGCGGTACTCGGCGATGCCCAGGGTGACCGCCGCTGGCAGCAGGACGAGCACCGGCGCTTGGAGGGGCTCGAACCATCCGAACGGGAGCAGCCAAACGGTCGCGACGAGTGCCGCCGCGACGCGCAGCCAGCGGAAGATCGCTCGTCGCATCGCGGAGCGGGGGTGGCCGGTCAGCTCCGGCAGCCCCCGCACACCGGGGTAGAGCGCCGATACGACCGTGTCCACCTTGGCCACGGGCAGCAGTGGGATGGCGACCCGTCGGTCCGCTTCGGCCGACCCGCCCGCCGAGTAGACGCGTGCGGCGGTGTACCGGAGCAGGCGCCGCAGCCAGTTGCGGTGAACCTGAACGAGCTGGACGCGCCGTAGGGGCAGCACCGAATCACGGGTGGACAGCAGACCCCGCGAGACGTGCAGGTCCTCCTCCACCTGCTCGATCCTGAAGTTCGCGTCGCGTAGCACCCCGACGACGATCGCGGTGAGAAGCCACAGCCCCACTACCGCGGCGGCGGCGAGCGCGAGGGGGACCGGAGCGCTGATGAGCTCGTGGCGGTCCACTACGCCGCGAACGACCAGCTGCTCGATAACCGCTTCGAACCACTCCTCGAGGTCTTGCCCCGCGAGCTCGAGGGCCCCGCCGATCACCGCTGGGAACACCAGCAGCCGGACCCCGGTGACCGAGGCGATAACGACGTGGAGGAGTGGCACGCGGAGGACCTCACGTCGCCGGGGTTCGAGGCGTTCGTCCTCGTCGAGATCCGTCGCAACGGCGGTGGCCGGACGATCGGCCCGCGCCTTGCCCGCCCGGACTGCGGCGTGCAGGGCCCGGGCCTCCTCGTCACTCACGACCCGCAGCTCGACCTCGACCTCGCGGGAGGTACCCGCGGTCTCGACCCGGAGCGCGGCGAACCCCAAGAGGCGCTGCAGGAAGCTGCGGTCCACCTCCACCTGTTGAATGCGGTCTACGTGGAGGGCGCGGTGGTGGCGGCTGAGTACGCCTGCGTCTACCCGCAACACCTCGCCGTCGAAGGAGTAGTGGAACCGCTGCCAGGCGAGGACCCGTAAGGCCAGGCCGATCGTCCCCGCGAGGGTGAGCACGATCAAGGCGGCTCGAGCGCCAGCCGGGCTGGCCGCAACGGGGAAAACGAAGAGCTGGGCCAGCTGGCGCAGATTGAGGCCGAGAAGCACCGACGCCGGGTGGAGCCGACGTGGTTGTGTGATGGGGTTGGCCGGGGGGGGCGACCCCGCGGTGTCGCGATCGGTCGGCGCCGCGACCGTGGGCTCCTGCGCTGGTCCCGGTGAGGGATCAGACGGCATCGCTGATCTCACCCTCGTGCTCGGAGACGGCGACGGCGACGGCAACTGCGGCGCGAGCGAGGAGCTCTGCTCGGACGATCGGCGCCTCGGCGGCGGCGATGCCGGGAATGACCGCGCTGCCCGACGCCGAGGCGGTGTTCACCTGCAGACTCGCGAGGTCGAGCAACCGGTCCAAGGGGTCGCGAGTGATGTCGATCTGCTGGATACGGAAGTAGGGCACCGCCTCGTGCTGCTGCACCACCAGGCCGTGGCGCAGCTCCAGCGCGAGCGGGGTGAGCTGCCATCGCCATCGCTCGTAGCGGGCCCGGGGGTACCAACCGACGAGGAGCGCCAACAGGCCGACGCTTCCGAGCGGAACCAGCGAGCCGGGACGTCCGAAGAGCACGAGCGCGAGGACGGTGCCCACCCCGAGCGGGACGGCCATCACGACGACGATGAGCACTCGCCACGCCTGGACGATCCGAGGATCGAGGTTGCGCTCGCGGTCGTC
>JALYGD010000176.1 GCA_030777265.1 Actinomycetota bacterium
TGCCGTACTTGGAGAACCGCCAGGCTCACTTCGACGTGATGCATTCCCACGCTCGCCGGTACCTCGAGCTCTACTACGAGTCCGACGACGACCTGCGGGACGACGCGAGCATGCAGTCGTGGGTCGACGAGCTCGAACAACGCCTTCCCGGCGGGGTGCACGGGTTGTTGGGGGACGAGGTGACCGTTGGCGGAATTGCCCGGCTGATCGCGGGGTTCATCTACCTGGGATCGGTGGAGCACGAGGTCCTGGGGACCGGTCTATGGAACTACCAGGTCTGGAACCATGTCCAGCCCACCCGGATATACCGATCCGGCCAGCGCGAGTCGATCGACGTCTACCAACGCCTCGTCAACTACAACTTCATCCTGAACGTCCGGCGGGCACCGCTGTGCCAGGACTTCTCACACCTGGCCCTCGACAGAGAGGGACGACAGGCCTTCCGGACCTTTCTGGCCGACCTCGAAGGTCTACAGGAGAGGCTGGACAACGAGGACGGCGCGTGCTGGAAGGTTTCGCCGAGGATGCTCGAGTCTGGGGTCAACGGCTGACCAAGGGCGGGAGCTGGGCCGCTACGACTGACAGAAGCGACGGAGGTGCGTGGGGTGACAGGGTGGCAGAGAGGGCCGAGATGGGTGCGCGTCGAGCAGAGTCGGCCGTCGACCTTGACCAGGCTGATAGAGCGGCCGGCCGGGTGGCTCGAGCGGAGATTCGGCTGGAACAAGCTACCGGTGGCCTTGGGCATCCTCACGCTCGTGGGGGTCCGCGATCGCCTTCGCGCCATGAACCTCTTCGACACCGGGGTGCCGGCTGAAGGGGGGACCCCGACCGAGGCATTGCACGCGTACCGCACCACAGACGGCCGCTGGAACGACCTCGACCACCCGAGCATGGGCGCGACCGGCACTCCGTTCGGCCGCAACGTCGCTCCCGAGGAGAACCAGCCTGAAACCGAGCCGATGCTGTCGACGCCGGACCCCCGCGTCGTGAGCCGGACCCTCCTCACCCGAGACCAGTTCCTTCCCGCCACCTCCGTGAACGTGCTAGCCGCAGCGTGGCTCCAGTTCGAGGTCCACGACTGGTTCAGCCACGCCCATGAGACCACCGAGCCGTACCGCTTGCCGAAGCGTGACGGTGACCCATGGCCCCGCGAGGAGATCGTCATCGAGCGGACGAAGCCGACCGACGTTCCGGGGAAGTTCGTCAGTGAGGATACGCACTGGTGGGACGGGTCGCAGATCTACGGCTCGAGTGAGGCGCAGCGAGACGCGCTCCGTGATGGCGCGCGACTGCGTATCCAAGAGGGGACGGTGCCGACCAACGCCTTTGACTTCAACAACCGTCACGCCGGCTTCTGGGCGGGATGGGGGGCGGTGCACACGTTATTCGCCCTTGAGCACAACGCGATCGTCGAGCACCTCCGTCACGAGGAGAAACGGGCGTGGACCGACGACGAGCTTTTCGAGACGGCGCGGCTGGTGAACGTCGCCCTTATGGCCAAGATCCACACGACCGAATGGACACCGGCGATGATTGCCCACCCCACGACCCAGAGGGGTATGCGCATGAACTGGTGGGGAATCTGCGAGCGCCTGAAGCGGTCGCGCGGCCGGATCACGGAGAACGAGGTCATCAACGGTATCCCCGGCACGCCTGTCGACCACCACGGGGCTCCCTATTGCCTGACCGAGGAGTTCGTGGCCGTGTACCGCATGCATCCCCTGATCCCCGACGAGTTCGTCTTTCCCGGACTCGACGGCCGTGCATCGTTGCCGCTGGGGTTCAACCAACTCGTCACCGATCGGGCGATTCCGCTCATCCGGGAGCTGGGGATGGCGACCGTGCTACGCGGCTTCGGCCTCGCCTACCCGGGAGCGATGACGCTCCACAACTTCCCGCGGGTTCTGCAAGAGTTCCAAAGGGGTGAGGACCTACTAGATCTCGCCGCGATCGACATCTTCCGAAACCGCGAACGAGGGGTACCTCGCTACAACCGCTTCCGCCAAGCCTTCCACAAGCCTCCAGTGCGGAGCTTCGACGAACTCACGTCGCACCAGGCCTGGGCCGAGGAGATCCGCCAGGTCTACGGCGGCGACATCGAGGCGGTGGACCTCATGGTCGGTTTGCTTGCAGAGACGCCACCTCAGGGCTTTGCCTTCAGTGACACGGCGTTTCGCGTGTTCATCCTCATGGCGTCCCGCCGGCTCAAGAGCGACCGCTTCTTCACAACCCACTACGACGCTCAGCACTACACCAGCTCCGGGTTGCGGTGGGTGGATGACAACGGCATGAAGACCGTCCTGTTGCGCCACTACCCCGAGCTGGCCCCCTCTCTGGAACCCATTGATAACGCCTTCAGACCCTGGGCACGCGTCACCGGTTGAGCTGGCAGGTCGCTACTGACCGACGAGGTGGTGGACCTGGACCCTGCCAGGAAGAGCCCTGGACGGACAAAGCCACACCACGCCTAAACTCTAGGGACGATGGGCGATCATCGCTTGAGCGGCATGGCGAGCGTGCTTTTCACCGATCTCGTGGGCTCAACCGACCTCATGGCTCGAGTCGGCCAAGCCGCCTTCGACGATCTGAGACGGGACCATTTCACTCGGCTCCGCGGGGCCGTGGTCCAGAATGGCGGCAGAGAGGTCAAGACTCTCGGTGACGGCGTTCTGGTCGTCTTCGACTCGGCAAGCGACGCCGTGTCGTGCGCGATCGCGATGCAGCAGGTGGTCGGGCTGCAGGCCCACCTCGCCGGGGGGCCGCTAGCCATCCGGATCGGGCTCTCCTTGGGTGAGGTCAGTTTCGAGGATGGGGACGTGTTCGGCAGGGCGGTGGTGGAGGCGGCCCGCCTCGTCTCGCTCGCCCGGGGCGGACAGAT
>JALYGD010000177.1 GCA_030777265.1 Actinomycetota bacterium
AGCTCGCCGTTCGCGAAGCGACCGAGCTTCGCCTCCCCGAGGCGCATGCCGAGGTGATCGGCGACTTCGCGGGCGAATTCCGGGTACGCCGACCCGGAGAAGATCATCATCCGCTTCTTCGTGACCACTTCCATCACCCGGTCCTCGCGTCTTCGTGCGGCCCCAACCCCCGTGCGCACGGTGACCCTTGCGCGGTGTCGACAGAGTAGCCGCTGTCCTGTCCGCCACGGGAGCCGGGAACCCGTGATCGCCCCGCCACGTAAATCACGGCAACAGAGCATGGCGGACGAAGGTGATCAGCTGCTCCTCTCGACGAGCCAGCGCCGCCGCCCCCGTCGGCTCACCCGCCACTGCGCGGACCACGCCAGCCTCCGTCAGGGATCCGACCACAGCCGTGTAGAGGGTGAACAGCAGCAGTCCTGGGTCTTGCTGGCGGAAGGAGCCGCAAGCCATCCCTTCTTCGAGGTGCACGAGGGCTCGCCTCCGCAGCGGCTCGAGAGCGACCGCAACGCGCTGGACCGTCTCGTGGCTCTTGCGAGTCGCCTCTCGAGCGAACAGAGGTAGCTCTGGACGTTCGCGGGCCAGGGCGAACACGGCTCGGATCACGCGCTCGACTCGCTCCCAGCCCTCGGCCGGGTCGTCGAGCGCAGCAGTCATCGCCTCCTGCACGGCCGCTGCGAACTCCTCGACGCAGGCGTCGAACAGCGCCTCCTTCGAGGGGAAGTGGTAGAGCAGGCTCTGTTTGCGCATCCCCACCGCCTCGGCGACCTGCTCGAGGCTCGTGGCGTCATACCCGCGAGAGCCGAAGAGCCGCAGCGCGGCAGGGACGATGGCGTCGCGACGCTTCGCACCTCCGGTGCGGGTCATGTCACGACGGCTATCCACGCGGGGAACGTGGCCAGGCCCGCCGGGGGGGCGGCGGCGGGCGGGTCGCGTCCCATACCCGCCGCCACCGTGTCGCGGGGGGACCGCTCGGGTCGCTGGTCGCCTCGGCGGCGGCCGCGCGCTGGGCCTCCCACCACGTCGCGTCCTCCTCGTGCAGCGCGCGGGCAAGCGCCGACCTGACGCGCTCGTTGAGCTCAGCGGTGCGCTCACCGTCCGTTGGTACCACAGGCGCCCCGAAGCGGATCGAGACCGCAGGCCGGCCGGGCAAAGGCCAAGCCCGTCCTCGCGGCATGGCACGGAAGGCCCCATGCAAGGCGACGGGGACGATGGGCACACCAGAATAGGCCGCCAGCATCGCGGCACCCCGCTTGAAGTCACCCATCCAGCCGTCGTGGGAGCGGGTCCCCTCGGGGAACACGAGCAGGTTCCAGCGTTGGGCGAGTAGGTCGCGCGCCACTCCGACCGAGCGCAGCGCACCGGACCGCTCGACCGGAAAGGCGTTGAAGACCAGGGCTGTGGTCTGCGCTCGCCACCAGGCGTCGAAGAAGTAGTCGGCGGCGGCCCCCACCGCCGTGCGCTTCTGCCATCGGGAGGGCAAGGCCGTGAGGATGAGTGGCGCGTCGAGGTGACTCGTATGGTTCGCGACGAACACGACCGGTGGCCTCAGGCCGTCGAGCGCTTCGCGGCCGTGCACCGAGACGTTGACCTCGGCGTGTAGCAGTGGTGCGAGTCCGAAGCGGAGAATGAGCGCTCGCGCCTGGCTTGCCGCGGGTCCGCGTGCCCATGCGAGGTCCCGAGCAGGTGTCACAGGAGCGGGGGCCTCGACCGACCGGGGGACCAGCGGCTGATGCCCCCAACGCCAACCGCGGGCGACGGTTGCGAGGTCGCGGGTGAGTCCCACGGTCACCTCACGTCAGCAAGTAGGAGCGGCGGGCACTTCAGAGCGGCGATTCGAGGCGAGGAGCCAACCGTATCAGCGGCCATCTCGAGGGCGTCGGCCAGCGTCGACGCCGAGCGGAAGCCGAGCCGCTCGACGGTCCTGCGATGACCGCCGACGAAGATCACGTCACCGAGGTGGTCGATGGCGTGCGCGGCCCAGTACCACATGTAGAAGGGATGCACGCCGTGGTAGGCATACGAGTGCCGGTAGAGGTGGATGTACCAGGGGTCGGTGGCGAACTGCTGCTCGTACTTCGACTCGATCACTGCGGGGTCGGTGGTCTCGGCCAGCACCTCGTCGAAGAAGTCGACATAGGAGGGGTGGTGGAGCTGGTGGAATTCGCGGCGGACCGGATGGAACATGATCATGACCCCGCCGGGGCGTACGAGCGGCCGGCCCCGGTACATGTTGAAGAAGTAACCGAGTCCTTCGCACACGACGAGGATGGGGTTCATGATCGAATTCACGTTGTAGGGGCCTATGTAGGGCAGGCCGGCCACGAGCACGTCTGCCTGCCCGTCGACCTCGACGAGTTGTTGGCGGTGGACGTTTGCGAGGGTGCGCTCGTGCACGGCCTCGGTGCCGCCGGCGTGCACCCCGGTCACGCCGTAAGGTGCGGCAGCCTGGCGGAAGATGGCCCGGTTCGCACTCGGTGACAGGCCATCGGTGAGCCGTTTCGTCGCGAGGAAGGCTGCCTGGTCGGCGAACGACCATTCCCATTCGCGCTTCATGAGGAACTCGACCGGTGGGCCGAACGCCTTGTTGTCGAGGGTCGTTTCGATCGTGAAGACCCGCACGTGCTCGTTGAGCAGACGTCCCGTGCGTGCGCAGCTGTCGTGCAGGGCACTGGACGTGGGATCCATGTAGGAGCGCGAGTGCAACATCGTGTGGACGTTGTGATGGGCGCGCAGGCTGCGGTAGGAGGCGAGCCCCACGGGGACGCTCTTGTGGCCGCCGTCCATCGCCACGAGGTTGATGTTCACGTATACGACGAGGTCGCTCCTGGCGGCCCGGGCATTGATCTCGACGACCTCACCGCGTTCGGTCTCCCCGAGGAAGGCGAGGTTGGCGTGGTCCTCGGCGTCGTGGTTGCCCAGGTCGTGGGGCCAGAAGGACCGGAAGACCCGCTCCCCGACACACCGCCGAATCTCCTCGGGCGTCATGCGGCGGTGCAACGAGTTCGCCACGATGAGCTTCACGTCGTCCACCCCCGCCCGCGCGGCCCGCTCGAGGACCCGCTCGATGACGAGCTGGCGGACATCGGGGGTACGCATCGGCGGCAGTGGAAGGGAGATGTCGTCGAATGCGATCGTCAGCCGCATTCCGGGGCGCAGCAGCGCATCGAGCGGTTCTGAGTCGAGCGGTTGGTCGAGCGCCGTCTCGATCGCCGTCCCCACGTCATGCAGCGCGGGCAGAGGCTCCGGTGGGTACACGACCCGGCTCCCGAGCGGGAGCCGTTCGAGCCGGAAACCTTCGCCCTGATGGAACAGCAGCGGTGGCGTTCGCTCGTCCACCCCGAGTACGAAACCGGGACGACTCACAGGTGCTCCTTTGTCCCCTGAGTTGCTGGCCGCCGCTCTGAGGCAAGGGGATTGGCGGGTCGGCTCGTTTCCAATGCCACAGCCTGATTATGAGCTGGTCCGCCCGTCCCGCCGCCTGCGGCGGCCTCCCGGTCGGAGCGAGCGCGACCGCTGGTCCAGTCGAGTCGCGGGTCGAAGGCCACTTTCACCGTGCCGAGCGAGCCCGCCTGGAGAGCGTGGTCGACGGCCTCGCGCCAGCGACCGAGCGGGTACGTCGCACCGACGAGCCGACCGAGGTCTTGCTCGGCGGCGAGCTCGAGAGCGTCGCTGAACGCGCCGCTGCCCGAGTAGGATCCGACGATCTCGAGTTCACGCAGCCACGCCGGCGACAGGTCGGCCCTCGCCGGCATACCGGCAAGCACGACCTTCCCGCGGGCGCGCGTGACCCGCAGCGCCAAGTTGAGCGCGCTCGACGAGCCGACGCATTCGAAGCTCGTGCTCACCCCGCCCAGCAGGAAAGGCGATGAGCGCTCCGGCTCGCAACGGAACGCTGCTGTGGCTCGCCGTACCGCGCCAAGAGCCTCGCTCGGGCTCGTGACCGAGGAGGCGCCGAGACGGCGGGCGAGGTCGGCCTGGAAGCGGTGCTTGGCGACGACCGTGACCCGGCTCGCCGGCACCGCCTTGCGGAGCGCGACAAGCGTGAGCAGGCCGACGGTTCCGGCGCCAACGACGAGTACATGATCGTCGGCGGCGACCTCGGCCCGCCGGACCGCCCGCAGCGCGCACGCCAGCGGCTCGACAACGACCGCGGTCTCGTCGCTCAACCCTGCCGGGACCGGGTGGAGCTGGGACGCGTGGGCGACGAGCAGTTCCCCCCAGCCGCCGGCGGTGTCGCGACAGTAGCCGCTCTGGAGGCCGGCGCTCACGTCGCCCCCGGTGACCCGCTCACAGAGACCCGGCTCACCCCTGTCGCACATCGAGCACGGCGGGTCGATGCCGCGGACCAGGCAGCCGAGGACGGGGTCGAGCACGACCCGTTGACCGGCCGACAGTGCGGGGGACACCCCCGCAGCCCCGGGCAGCCGCTGCCCATCGCTGGGGACGTCGTCGACCAGCTCGCCGACGATCTCGTGGCCGGGTACGAACGGCAGCGAAACGAGCGGCGAGAAGTAGAAGCTTGCGCCCCCGGTGAGGGTGTTCAGATCAGAGCCGCAGATGCCGGACAGGCGAGGGCGCACCCCGACCCAGCCATTGGCATGCGGAGGGCGAACCTCCCGGTCGACCAGACGCAGCGGCGCGACGGGACCCGCCACGAGCCCCGGCAGCCGACCGACGAGCGCCCGAGTGGCCAGGTAGCGGGGGACGGAGCGGTAGAGCTCGAGGCAGAGAGTCATGGCGTCCGCCTGCCTGGGTGGGCGGGACTGGCCGGGTCGGGCCGGAGGCCCGGGTGGGCGGGACTGGTAAGGAAGTCGGCGGGACGGCTGCCGTCGCTGTCTGAGTGGTCGGCTGAGCGTGCCTGCGCGCCGTCCAGCGCGCGGACTTCAGACGCGCCTGGCAACCCCATCCTGGGGACACCCACCTCGGCCATCCACTCCTCGACAGGCCAGCGGCGGATACGGGCGACGCGGTTGAGAGCAAGGTCGGGGTTGACTGCCACCGGGGTGCCGACCACCTCGAGTAGCGGCAGGTCGCTGAGTGAGTCCGCGTACGCGTAGGACGCGGCGAGGTCAGCTCCGGTCGCACGCGCGTAGTCCCGCAACCACGAGGCGCGCGCCTCGCCTACGAGCGGCGGTCGGGTGAGATCGCCGGTCAGCCGGCCACCCACCTCGCGCAGATGGGCGCTGACCACCTCGTCGGCGAGGGCGGCGACCGGTTCGACGATGAAATCCAAGGCACCAGTGATGAACACGACGCGATGTCCGGCACGGCGGTGCGCGCGGATGCGGCGCGCGGCCGCGGGGGCAAGGCGCCGCAGGATCAGGTCACCGAGAGTGTCGTGCGCGAGGGCTCGGAGCGCGTCGGCGTCGGCGCCCTCGTAGGTGCGGTAGAAGTGGCGGAGGAACTCGCCTCGGTCATGCCGCTCTGCCTGCAGCAGCCGCGGCAGCCGCGCCGCGGCCCGGGCGAGCACCACCGCCCGCGCGGCCCGATCGCTTGCGTCTGCGAGCCGCAGCCACAGGTACGCCTCGACGACGTTCGAGTCGACGATCGTCCCCTCCACGTCGAAGACGGCGAGGATCGGGGGGCCGTTGGGATGCCGCGCCGGTACGACCACCTGCGGCTCGGGACGAGCCGGTGGCAGCTGCCGCAGGAGCGCAGTGATCGCCGGCAGGTGAACGTTGGTGAGGTAGTGCTGCCAGGTGAACGACGTCGGGTCGAAGCCGAAGTCGCTGCGGTCGGCGGGAGTCAGGGAGTCGTGGAGAGCCTTGGCGCGCTCGTCGGTGTAGATGACTTCTGCCTCGGCGTAAGCACCGTAGAGGTCGGAGTAGCGTCGGGCGAAGTCGAGGCGCTGGCGCAGTCGATGCATGCGATGGGCGCTCTCCCGCGCGAAGCGGCCCCGAGGCAGTCGTTCCACGAGCCGCTCGGCCGAGCCGAGGACCTGCTCAGCCGTGCGAAGGCGACGCTCCACCACCCGCCGGCCTGGAAAGCGCCACTCGGGCACGCGGTAGGCGCCGCGACCCCATTCGGGCAGAGGCCTGTCGAGGAAGTATGCGCGCGTGTACTTGTAGATATTGCGAAACTGAAGCGGGTTTCGGTTGCCCGAGCAGAGGTGGTAGATGCTGGGTCGGGGCGAGACCCC
>JALYGD010000178.1 GCA_030777265.1 Actinomycetota bacterium
GCGTTCAAGGCCAACCACGCCCTGATGATGCGCCACGGCGAAGCGGGTCTCCGCACGTTCATGGCCGGCTTCGCCCGCGGAGCCTCTTCGGCGAACCACCTGCGGCCGTAGGGAAAGAGGACCACGCCCCGAAGGCCTGGCCTCCGGGATGCGTCGGCTCTGAGGCGCTGCCGGCCCGATGCTCTCTTTCAGACCCTGACCCGCCAGTGGACAACACCGCTTCACTCCGGCACAACCAGATGCGCTCGGCAACGCCCGGGTGCAGGGCCCGCCGACCCCGATGCTCGCTTCGGCCCCGGCCCTTCCAGGGTCTGGGATAGAGGCGGGCACAGACGAACATGACGATGACCGTCGTCCTCGTCGATGACGCCACCCAGGCGGATCGGCGTAGCCGGCTTCCTGGCCGGCTACTGCGGGAGCACACGGCGGAGCGCAGCGGCCCACCCGAGGCTTTTCGCCCGTTGGTGCACGGAGGCCAACCTGCAGCTGTTCAGCGTGGGTCGGAGACACCTGGAGCTGTTCGGACGATGGATCCGAGCAACCAGCTCGGAGCGTTCCTGGTCCACGCCGGCTCATGCCACCCGTAGGCGGACCGGGAGACCGCTCACGATGTCCGTCAAACCGGGTCAGGCCCGGTCGGCCCCATCACTGTTGCTGAATCTGGCTCGCTCCCCCCGGGACCACGCCTCATCAGAGTCGCAATCGCGTCGGCTGACGTCAGGCCGCTCAGCTGCGCGAGCTCGGCGCTCACCGCCTCGAGATCCGTTCGAACCTCCATGGACTCCGACCTCTCCGACAGGTCGCGGATCAGATGTAGCGCGCTGTCGACGACCTCCCCCGGAATGGGCGCCGACTCCTCCTGTGGCAGTCTGCCCGCGAGCTCGACGAGCGTGGCCGCCTCTCGGGAGAGTCGCTCGTCGCTGAGCACGATGCCCAGCAGATGGCTCTGAACGCGTTCGAAGAGGGCAATCCAATCCCGGCCGCTCTCGGTCGTAGCGAGGAGGTCATCGCGAACACGGCGCAGCATCGACACTTCTGTCTCCCGGCCGAGAAGCTGCGAGCCGATCAGCTCGATGGCGCAGATGCACTGCTGGATGAGGGCCACCATCCCGGACTTGGCATCTCGCTTGATGTCCGTGGGGTCAGCAGGGTGGAACGAATCACGCACGTTGCCAGCCCACGGTCCCGTCTCGAACGTGTAGCCGAAGGTCTTGCGCAGGTTGGCGTCCGCGATGTGCCGGCCATAGGCATAGTCGCTGTGGGTGCCGGTCGTCGGATAGAGCCCGACGCCCGGCTGGCTGGTGTAGACCCGCCCGCGCACGGCGGCGATGGCGTCCACGATCCGTTGACCTACGGTCTGGAACCTCTGCAGGTCTGCCGGGAGCATGTACTCCTGGTACCCGGGCTGCCCGACCGGCGCGCAAGTACCGCTGGGCAATAGCGTGAACCGCTTCGTCGCGTCGACCGTCTGGGTCGGCGCGTGCCCCCACGGGTAGAGGATGAGCTCGGAATACGAGTGCACGTCCACGAAGCAGTCGATGCGGCGAGTGTCGAGTAGGTACTTCACGTTCCGTGTCTCGGGCTCGCTGAACGCGGACGGCCCGCAGTACACGTCGCTGCAGGGCGAACAGGACGTCTGGCCCTCGGTCACTCCCCACAGCATGTCGAGGTTGCGGTTGAGGTCGACTCCGTCGCAGGGAGTTCCTGGATTGTCCCGCCGATTCTTGCGCCAGAGGTCGTCGACGTTCATCACGTAGTCCCGCCCGTCTGGATTGCTGCAAGGGAGCAGCCACAGGTCGAGTGACTCGAGAATGATCCGAACGTCGTTGGCCGGCCACCTTCGACCGCCGTAGACGATGTCGGTGCCGTTGGCGTAGCTCACCAGCAGGTTAACGGCGAGCTCCACGATGGCATCGGGATTCATCAGCTCTCGGGAGTGCGTGCCGCCAACCAGTAGCACACCGCGTCGGTCCTCCCCTCCGCCCGCCCGCATCCGCAGCGCGTAGACCGGCCGCCCCTGGACTGAGGCCTCCGGTAACTGCAGCCGCGCGAAGTACTGCGGGAACCAGGCGGCCAGGAGCCCGGTGAGGAAGTCGAGCTGACCGATGGTGCGGTACATCAGGTCGCCTGCTGCCGCTGGATGCCCTTCACCTGCCCCTCGAGCCATCCCAAGGCAGCACCCTCGTCGGCAACGAGCGAGGTGTCGAGCTGTCTCCGGGGCAGCACCGCAAGGAGGTGAACCTCGTAGCCCCGGTCGAGGAGCGTGACCGCGTCGTCAGCGGTGAGCAGGAGCCGGACGCCCCCCTCAGGGTCGGGTACACGATCCAGGTCCAGATCGGCTACCCCTTCAAGCGCAAGCTCCCTCTGGCCGGGGTGGACCGTGGCCTCGAATCGCACGCTCGGTGCGTCGGGCTTCTCCATGGAACGTTGCTGCGCGCCTGCATCGCTCATGCGAACCCCCTCGCCGGAACGGCAACCATCCGGGACCGAGGTTACTCCTCATGCCCTGATCATTCCCGGGCCCATCCGGGTCCCTCCGGCGGCCTTGGCCCCGAGCAGCTCACCAGCGGCGATGAGGAAGGGAACGCCCTCCACGGAGACGCGCTCGACGTCATGTGCTGCTCCTGGGCTCGGAACTCGAGGAGGCCCACGGGTGTCCGTCAGGTCGGCCGGCCGAGGATACGACTGGAGGGCATAGACGGCCCTCAGCCGGGTCAGACCTCGGTCTCGCCGTCGTCCGGCTGGTCCTCGTCGTCCACCTCAGCGAGCTGCCACTTGAGCTGGAACTCGACCTCTTCTTCGTCGTCCTCGCGCTCGTGCTCCACGCTGATGGCGGCGCCCTTCGGCACGCGGATGCGCTCGCCGGCAACCTGGATGCGGAACGGCCTGTCTGCCTCCAGAGCATCCGCCAACCGGCGGAGCTTCGCGGCGAACTGGGCGACCGAGTAGTTGCGTTCGACGTCACGAGATGCCATGGCTCAATCCTTGCAGCCCGGGCTGAGATGTGTCGCCGGGCAGCGACGCCCGCCGCGCCCATACGTGCTTCCACCCCCTTACCTGACGGCAGCCGGCAACCGACTTCATGCCGTTCGGCGGCGACGGTGCCGGCAACGTCATCCAGCGAACACGGCTGGCTCGACTGGCTCCGTAGGAGTTTCGTGGGACGATCTTTCGGTGGAGCGGTGGAGGAACAGGCGGGCGCTCGGCGGCGTGCTGGCGGCGGTCGCCGGCGTCGTACTCGTCGTGGTGGCGGTTCAGCCTCGCCCCGCCGCCCTGGAACCGGGCAACACCGTCGTCGTCAACCTGGACCGTCCCGGCATCGCCGCCCACAACTCGCCGGCGGTGGCGGTCCACCCACGACGTCCCGAGGTCCTGGTGGTGGCCGATCGCATCGACACGCCCCGGTTCTCCTGCTCGATCTGGCGGTCCACCAACGGTGGGGTGACATGGGCATCCCTGCCCCTGCCCCTCGCTCGAGAACAGCCGAACTGCCACGCCCCCGACGTCGCCTTCACCGACACCGGTGACCTGCTCGTGCTCAGCACCGCCACCGGCGGACGGTTCAACCAGCCGGTCGGGGTGTGGCTCCAACGCTTTCGGGAGGACCAACCCGAGGGG
>JALYGD010000179.1 GCA_030777265.1 Actinomycetota bacterium
CGTTCAACTCGTCGACGACCGCGTCGAGTTGCTGGGGGTTGGTGGAGGAAGGGAGCTTGATCTGCCGGCTGTACATCCCGACGGCCTCGCACGCCCGGTGCTTGTTGTTCACGTAGATCTGCGAGGCGGGGTCGTCGCCGACCAGAACAGCAGCGAGCCCGGGCAGGAGGCGATGTTCAACCCGGAGCTTCGCGGTCTCCTCGGCGATGCGCTCCCGCAGCCGCTGCGCGAGCGCCCTGCCGTCGAGGATGATGGCGGCCACAGCCCCTCCTGTCTCCCTCGAGCAGTCTATGTGGGCTGTCGGCTTACGAGCTGGGAGAGCCAGGGTCACGGCGCCGGTCGATGTACTCGAACGTCGAGCCGTCGGGGTGGCGGGCGACGAGGTTGCGACCGGAAGTCACCTCGTGGGGCCCGGACACGACCTCGCCACCGTATTGGCACACGATTTCGACGACCTCGTCGACGTCGTCGACGAGAATCGTGGCGTTGACCCATGTCAGTGCCACGAGGGCGGCGGGTGCCCCCGCCAGCAGCAGGAACCCGCCGACACGGGCGAGAGAGATCTCCCGGTAGCTGAACCGTTCCGCTACCTCGCCGGTGAGGGCCTCATAGAAGGAGACGGCGTCGTCAATGTCTTCGACGACCACCCGGACCGTGACGCCGCGGACGGCCATGTCAATCAGGTCCCTCCCGCCTCCGGCGCGGTCTTGAATCTTCCCACCCGCCCGGGCCTTCGGCCCTTCCGGGGCAGTCTTGTCGCGGTCTTGGGCAAAGCCAAGACCGCTCCTTCTTCAAGACCGCTCCTTCGGTCTCCCACGCTAATGACGGAAGTGCCGTCGGCCCGTGAATATCATGGCGATGCCGTGTTCGTCTGCCGCGGCGACCACCTCAGCATCACGCACCGACCCGCCCGGCTGGACGATCGCGGCAACCCCTGCGGCTGCGGCCGCGTCCGGACCGTCGCGGAAGGGGAAGAACGCGTCGCCGGCGAGTACCGCACCGGCGGCACGTCCCGCTGCCTTCTCCACGGCGAGGTGGACGGCGTCGACGCGGCTCATCTGCCCGGCCCCCACCCCAACGACCTGCCGTTCCTTGGCAAGCACGATGGCATTCGATTTGACGTGCTTGCACACCTGCCAGGCGAAGCGGAGGTCACCCAGTGTAGCCTCGTCGGGAGCGACCGCCCCGGCCACCTTCCATGCTTCGAACGGTTCGCGCTCGACGTCGGCGTCCTGCACGAGCAGCCCCCCTTGAACGGAGCGCATGACGAGCGGGGGAGCGCCGCCCCCGCCGGGATCCTCCCGCAGTACGGCGAGGGTGGGTCGTGTGATCTCGAGCAAACGGAGGTTCTTCTTGCGGCGGAGCACGTCGAGTGCGTCCTCGCTGTAGCCGGGGGCGACGACCACCTCGCTGAAGACCTCGGCGATGCGCTCTGCGGCGGCCCGGTCGACAGGGCGGTTGGCGGCGACGACCCCGCCGAAAGCAGACACCGGATCGCCGGCGACGGCCCGCTCGTACGCGCTGGCGAGGTCACCTTCGCCCTCATCACCCCCTTCTTGGGCGAGGGCGAGACCTGCCGGGTTCGTGTGCTTGACGATCGCGACGCACGGCTCGTCGAAGTCACCCACCATCGCCCACGCCGCGTCTGCGTCGAGCAAATTGTTGTACGACAACTCCTTGCCGTGGTGCTGCACGGCGCTCGAAAGACCCCAGCGGCCTCCCGCCACGTCCAGATAGTAGGCGGCACGCTGGTGAGGGTTCTCGCCGTAGCGGAGCGTCCGTTCCCTGTGGTAGACGGGTCCGAGCTGGTTGGGGAACGGCTGGTCGCGCTGGAACCAGGCTGCGATCGCGGCGTCGTAGGCGGCGGTGTGCTGAAACGCCTTCGCAGCAAGTAGGTGACGGGTCTCCTCGTTCAAACCGCCCGTTGAACGCAACTCGACGAGCAACCGGCCGTAGTCGTCCGGATCGACGACAATGCCCACGGCGGCGTGGTTCTTCGCTGCTGCGCGCAGCAGAGTCGGTCCACCGATGTCGATCATCTCGACGATCTCGGCGTTCGTCCCCCCGGCGGCCATCGTCTCCTGGAACGGGTAGAGGTTACAGATGACGAGGTCGATCGGCGGGATGGCCAGGGACTCGAGCTCGGCCACGTGGGCTGGCTTGTCCCGATCCGCCAGGATGGCAGCGTGGAGGTGCGGATGGAGGGTCTTGACCCGACCGTCGAGGCATTCCGGGAAGCCCGTAACTTCGGCGACTTCGGTGACTGGGATGCCGGCCGCAGCGATGGTGGCGGCCGTGGTTCCGGTCGAGATGATCACGACCCCGAGCTGGTCCAGCCCGGCTGCGAGCTCGGCCACGCCGGTCTTGTCGTAGACGCTGACCAGCGCCCGACGGACCGGGCGAAGCTCGCCCTCCCGGTTGGTCGCCATGGGAGTAGAAGCGGGCAGCGGGAAGATCACGCGCGGTCTCCTTACGGCACGGCCGGCTGCTCGTGGGTAGCAAGGTCGAGCACGGTCAGCGCGTCGGCGTTCGCGGCCGGCACCACCCGGGTCCGGCGACCCTCGACAAGCACCCGGTCATTGCAGAGCAGCTTGACGACCGCGGGGAGCAGCATGTGCTCGACTTGTTTGATGCGTTCGTGTAGCGACGTCACGTCATCGTCCCAGGCGACCTCGACGGTGTGCTGGGCGATGATGGGGCCGTGATCGACCTGTTCGTCGACCAGGTGGACGGTGGTCCCCGTGATCTTGACGCCGTACTCGAGCGCGTCTCGCACCGCACGGGGCCCGGGGAACGCCGGCAGGAGCGAGGGGTGGATGTTGCAGATCCGGTTGGGCCAGCGCTGGAGGAACCGGGGAGACAACAGCCGCATGAAGCCAGCCAGGACGATCAGGTCGGGATCGTAGCCGGCGACCGCGTAGGTGAGCCGGTGCTCCCACATCTGTCGGTCGGGGTGATCTTCGAATGCGATTGGGATGCTCGGGATCCCGGCTGCCCGAGCGCGTTCGAGGGCGAGACAGTCCGCCTGGTCGCTTGCGACGACGACGACCTGCCCCCCAAACGTCGGGTCGGCAGCGATAGCGTCGAGCAAGGCCTGAAGGTTCGAGCCCCCGCCGGAGACGAGCACGGCGATGCGTCGGCGGCGCGTGGCTTCGGGCACGATGGCCCTCCGGGTCTTGAACGAGCAGCGAACGGTTGACCCGCCACCCTCGGATGGCTGCCGCCGAGCCTACGTCGCTCGACCAGTGAAGCGGTAGCGACCAGGATCAGTCCCTCGAGCAGCGAAGCGGCGGCGACCGCGTCCTAGGCTGTTGTCGGGCTGTTGTCGGGCTGTTGTCGCATGCGTGGTCAGGAGGCGATGTGCGGGGTGACCTCACACTGCAGCTGCGCGTCGCGCTGCGCCCACGCGGGATCCTCGGAATCGCCGGTGCGGTTGCCGGCATCGTCGGCCTGGTGGCCGTCTACCTGCCCTGGTACCAGTTGGACGCCAAGGTGACGCTGCTCGGCCATACCCGCTGGAGGTCCATCGCAACGCTCGCCGGTTGGCAGGCGCAGCCGTGGATCTGGGTCGCCGCCACGCTGTCGCTCGTCACCGTGGCCACTGGGGTGGCAGTTGCCCTCGACCGCCCGCCGCCCACGACGCGGCGAATCCTTTTCGCCCTCGCCCTCGCCCTGGGAGCGCTCGCCGGCCTGAGTGCCCTGCTCGTCCCCCCGTCTTCCCGTTTCCTCGCCGACACCCGCTTCGACCAGCTCGAAGCGGTCGCCGGACGCCTGCCCGAGGACGTTGCTCTGCGTCTGACCGTGCATCCCGCGATCG
>JALYGD010000180.1 GCA_030777265.1 Actinomycetota bacterium
GACGTCGACCACATCAACGCCCATGGCACTTCCACTCCCCTGAACGACCGCGCAGAGGCACTCGCGGTCCGGAAGCTGTTCGGATCGGCCGCCGACGCCCTCACCGTCACCTCCACCAAGGGGGTGACGGGGCACCTCCTCGGCGCGGCAGGCGGGGTCGAGGCCGCCTTCGCCGTGCTCGCCATACGCGACGGTATCGTGCCGCCGACCGCGAACCTCAACCGACTCGACGAGGCCATCGACCTCGATGTCGTCCACGGCAAGCCCCGCCGCGGCCGGGTACAGGTGGCGCTCAGCAACTCGTTCGGCTTCGGGGGTCAAAACGAAGCGCTGCTCTTCGCCGCGGCCTGAGGCGCGTCCTTGACGAACCCGATCACCGCTGACGTCCCGGGTGTGGACGCAACCGCGCTACGACCCGGCGACGGAGCTCGGGCGCGAATCGACCTGCTCGTCGACGGCGGCAGCTTCCTCGAACTCGGTTCCGCTCGCCATCACCGCGCGACGGGGTTCGGCCTCGAGCTCCGGCGACCTGACGGTGACGGGGTCGTAGCAGGCACTGCCACGATCGGCGCCCGAGCGGCCTACGTCTACGCGCAGGATCGCGGGGTGCTCGGCGGGTCGCTCGGGGAGGCGCATGCGGACAAGATCGCGCGCACGATTTCCACGGCAGCGCGTGGTGGCGCTCCCGTGGTGGGCGTCCACGATTCGGGCGGCGCCCGCATCCAGGAGGGCGTGGCTGCGCTCGACGGTTACGGCCAGGTGTTCCGCGCCAACGTGCGGGCGTCCGGGCGGGTTCCCCAGGTCGCCCTCGTGCTCGGGCCGTGCGCGGGCGGGGCAGTGTACTCGCCGGCCCTCATGGACTTCGTGATCATGCGCCGGGACGCGTACATGTTCCTCACCGGACCGCGCGTGGTGAAGGCGGTGACGTACGAGGATGTGGATGCCCTTGCCCTCGGCGGCCCGGTCGTCCACGCGGAGCGCAGCGGCTGCGCCCACTTCGTCGCCGATGACGACCTGGCCGCCTTCGCGCTCGTCCGCGAACTGCTCTCCTACCTGCCGAGCTCGTGCGAGGAGCGGCCGCCGTCGGTACCGCCTGAGGACCCCCCCCAGATCGACCTCGGCTCGGTCGTGCCGTTCGATGGCCGCCAGCCTTACGACGTCCGAGAGGTCGTGGCCGGCCTCGTCGATGCCGGCCGCCTTCTCGAGGTACAGGACGGGTGGGCACGCAGTCTCGTGGTCGGCTTTGCCCGCATCGACGGACAGACGGTCGGCATCGTCGCAAGCCAGGCCGCTTGGCTCGCGGGGTGCCTCGACCTGCAGGCGAGCGAGAAGGGCGCCCGCTTCGTGCGCTTCTGCGACGCCTTCGGGATTCCGCTCGTCGTGCTCGTCGACGTGCCCGGCTTCCTGCCGGGCACGGCGCAGGAGTCGGGCGGGGTCATTCGCAAGGGCGCGAAGCTGCTCCATGCCTTTGCGACCGCGACGGTGCCACGCGTTACGGTCGTGCTCCGCAAGGCGTTCGGAGGCGCCTACATCGTCATGAACTCGCGGGCGCTCGGTGCGGACGCCGTGCTCGCCTGGCCGGGCAGCGAGTTGGCGGTGATGGGTGCGGAAGGTGCGGTAGACGTCATCTTCCGCCGACAGGTCGAGCGTGATCCGTCGGCGCGAGAGGGGCTCGCCGAGCGTTACCGGGACGAGGCCATGGACGTCTCGCTTGCGGCTCGGCAGGGCAGCATCGACGAGATCATCACCCCCGAGGAGACCCGGCCTGCGCTCGTCGCGCTCCTGCGAGGACTGCGGGGGGCGCGCCGGCCCGGCTTCGTCCACGACAACCTGCCGCAGTGAATGCGCGATGGGCTGGCAGGCTCTGAGCAGGAACGGCCCGGGGAAGGGCCGCAGGCCCGGGGAAGGCGGGGAGATCAGGGGAAGCGCCGCAGGCCCGGCGGGTGGGGAGATACCCATGAGGGTAGGTGTCGACGTGGTGGCGGTCGAGCGGGTCTCCGCCCTGCTCGCCCGCCGGCGAGGCTTCCTCGCACGCGTCTTCACCGACCGCGAGATCTCCGACAGCCTCAGGGGGGACGTCTCCCTGTCCTCCGCGACGGCGGCGGCTCGGCTCGCGGCCCGCTTCGCGGCCAAGGAAGCGGCTCGCAAGGCCCTCGACCTCGCGCTCGCCTGGCGCGACGTTGAGGTGCGCACGGCAAGCGACGGTGCGCCGACCCTGTGGGTGCGAGGAGCGCAGGCCAGGGCGAGTCTGTCGCTGGCCCACGACGGCGGGATCGCCATTGCGTTTGTCATAGCTGGCTCGCAACAGAGTGCCGGTCGCGCTGGAGGCGCGCGGGAGCGGTCCCGCCCGTCCGTGCAGAAGGAGGTTTGATCGCCGTGCTGCTCGACAGCAAGCGCCTGCTCGTCACGGGGGTGCTCGACCCCCGTTCCATCGCCTTCCACGTTGCCCGTCTTGCCCAGGAGGAAGGGGCCGAGGTCGTACTGACGGGTTTCGGCAAGGCGCGGCGTGTCACGGAGCGCACCGCCCAGCGCCTTCCTGACCCCCCGGACGTGCTTGAGCTCGACGTCACCGAACCGGTTCAGATCGAAGCGGTCAGCAAGGAGCTCGGCTCCCGTTGGGGTGTGCTCGACGGCTTGGTCCATGCTGTCGCCTACGCCCCGTCCTCCTGCCTCGGCGGCGGGTTCCTGCAGGCACCGTGGCAGGACGTCGCCACGGCTCTGCACGTGTCGACGTACTCGCTCGCGGCGCTCAGTGCCGGGCTCTCCCCGCTGTTCCGGGCTGGGGGGGGCGGCGCGATCGTGGGGCTGGACTTCGATGCGACCGTAGCCTGGCCCTCCTACGACTGGATGGGTGTCGCAAAGGCGGGCCTTGAGTCCTGCGCCCGCTACCTCGCCCGCGACCTGGGTCCGGACCGTGTGAGCGTCAATCTCGTCGCTGCCGGCCCGCTCCACACCATGTCGGCTCGCAGCATCGAGGGGTTCGAGCATTTCGAGGAGGTGTGGGCGGCCAGGGCCCCGCTCGGCTGGGATGCGCGCGATCCCGAGCCCGTCGCCCGCGCGGTATGCATGCTGCTGTCGGACTGGGCGAGAGGGATCAGCGGCGAGGTCGTCCACGTCGATGGGGGGGCGCATGCCATCGGGGCGAGCAGCCGGGGGTATGGGCGCGCGGACGCCGACTGAACCCGGGTCCTGGCTCGGCGCCACTGGCGGTCATGGCGGCTTCCGCGCCGAGACCCGCCAGGTTGGCGTGGAGGGCGAGGGGCCGCGTTGAGCCGTCCTTCCTCGAAGGCGCGTCGGGTGGCGGCAAGATCCTCCAGTTCTCGGCCGGTGCGCAGTGTCTGGGCCTGCAGCCGGCGGACCTGCTGTTCGTTCGCGGCCAACTCCCCTCTCAGCGCCTGCTCGCCCAGCCCCTCCACCGCCACGGCAACCACCGCGTCAACGGCAGCTGCCAGCACCCCCCGTGGTGCCTCTGGTGGCAACAACACCGCAGGCACCGACACCCCTCCCACTCGGGCTACTCGAGCAGCGACTGGGCTGACGTCTGCGGAAATCGGGGTGTCCTGCTCGTGCTGTACCACGACGGCCCGCCACCCCCTCGACTCCCACCCTCCGTCCGGAAGTCCTTACCTCTGACTGTGGCTATCATTCCCCCCTCGGCAGGAGGAACAGTCGGGGCTTGAGGAGTCAGCGTCGGTCGCTCCCGGGGCGACTCCCCCAACTGGCGACCTGAACCATGGGATTCTCGCGCGAACAACTCGAGGCGGCGCGCCACCGCAGCGTCCCCGATCTCGTCGGCCCTCATGTGCGGCTTCTGTTCGTGGGAATCAACCCCGGCTTGTGGTCGGCCGCCGCCGGCGCCCATTTCGCTCATCCTGGCAACCGCTTCTACAAGGCGCTGCAGTCCGCCGGGATCGCTTCCGGTGGCTCTGCCGAGCAACCGGACCCACTCGACGTGCGCCACGGCTACGACGACGCAGTTGTCCCCGCCCTGCTCGAACGCGGCATCGGGATCACGAACCTCGTGGATCGCGCCACCGCCCGCGCCGAGGAACTGTCGGCGGAGGAGTTGCGGGAGGGAGCCCTTCGGCTCGTCGAGAAGGTCACGGAGTGGCGGCCCAAGGTGGTCGCGCTCGTCGGTGTCACGGCCTACCGGGCGGCTTTCGGACGGCGAGACGC
>JALYGD010000181.1 GCA_030777265.1 Actinomycetota bacterium
GCCTGCAGCTCGTCCTCGTCGTAGAGGTACCTGAACCGCTCCGCCGCGGTGATTCCCTTCCGCTGCCAGTTGTCGGCGTTGTGGCCGTGGAACCGCACGAGGGCGAGATCCGCCGTCGTGGCTGCGACGACTGGAGGGACCGACGTCTTGAAGCCTTGTGGCTCGTCCACGCAGACGTAGGTCAGGGCGTGCTCCTCCAGCAGCGCGAGGGTTCGGTCGCGGTCCCCTTCGGAGAGCCACGAGCCGTGACGGAACTCGACGGCGATCCTGTAGTCGGGGAGCCGATCTCGCAATGCCTCGAGCTGCTCGCAGTTGGCTCGCTTCGCCGTGAACCACGGGGGCCACTGGAAGACCACAGCCCCGAGCTTGCCGGCATCGTGCAGAGGCCGCAGGGCGCGATCGAACCGGGTCCAGGCCTCGTCGACCAGATCTCCAGGCAGGTGCCCGGCGTAGACGCTCGTGTTGTCCTGGCACTCGACCGCTAGCTCGCTGCGCAGGTCGCCCCATAGTGTCGCTGGTCGTACAGGGTGACCGGTGAACAGCCCGTAGGACTTGATCTCCATGCGGAACCCGGGCGGCGTCCGCTCCACCCAGAGGCGGGCGACGTCGGGCGACGGTGGGGCGTAGAAGGTGCTGTCGACTTCGACCACCGGAAAGATCGACGCGTAGTGACGCAACCGCTCCTCCGCCGAGCTCGCACCAGGCGGATAGAAGCCGGTGTCGCGTACCAGGGTCAGGTCCGTCCACGAGGACGTTCCAACCAGGATGCCCACCGTCTTCGTCTACCCGGGCTGAGAGGGCCACCACGCAGCGCCACCGCCGCCATGCCTAGAACGAAGCGTTGGTTGTTGCGATGGCGTCTCTCGGCGGTTTTCGCTACCCGAGTGCGCCGAGCTGTGCCCGGTCGACAAGCCGGCGCTTCTCCCAGCAGACGGCCACGGCGAATCGTTCACCCGGAGTAGGTGGAGATGGCCCCATGAGCGTGCTCACGGCGCTGCTGGCAGGCGGACATCATGACCAATGACCCCCAAAGAGGAGATCCCGCCAACCACAGCCTCGGGCTTCGCTGGCTCAGGTCTGGAGCTGGCACTGAAGGAGGCCCCCGCTGATTCTGGCCTCATCCTGGCTTTCGGGCCAAGAGTCCACCGGCAAGGAGCCCGAGGATGAAGCTGAGGAGCAACGCAACCCACAAGGGCGTCGTGACCTCAGGGCCGATGAAGCGAATGGTCGTGCTGCTCCTGTTCTGCAGGATGAAGATGACGGCGACCAAGAGGAACGCCACGCCGGCCAACTGACGGGCACTGAAGGGCAGGCGGGATGAGCGTCTCCCTGACACGACCGTTACCGGTCCGGGACAAGGCTGAGGGGTGAGACTTCGCGACGACGGAGGAATCGGGCCATTGCTTCACTTCCCTCCTAGAGCTGGCGGTCAGTTGAACGCCCGCCGGCGTACCGGTGGGGTGTCGAGTTCCTACCCGTCAGCGGAGGTCTCTATGCTGGCGCAGCGAGCTCCAGCGACTCGGTCGTTGCCTTCGGCCAAGCACCAGCCAAACGGATGGAGCGACCATCCGGTAAGCCGCCGGCAACGACGCCATCGTTGCGCACGTCGTGTCTCCGTGAGGTCGAGAAGCCGCCACTGAACGGCTGTCTTGGCCCGCTCATCTCAGAGCGACTTGCTGTTTCCTGGCGTCGTCGCAGTCGCGGTGACCATGACCGTGCTCCTCTTGGGCGTCACCCTGTGGTCGGCCCTTCCCTCGTCGTCGAGGTCACGGCGGGCGAGCCGTTCGCTCGGGCGTAGGCCTTGCCGACCACCCCCGCCAGCATGCCCGCGATCTGGTGCCAGCTTTACGACGGCTCCCTGACTGCAGCGCTACCTGCGCCGGACAGCTAAGCCGTTGCGAGGGTCCTGGCCCCCGCTGGGCGAAGCCCTGGAGGACGTGCCCTCACCCGAAACGGACGCTCGCATGGTGGATCGTCGGAATCTCGCCGGCACGCTCCAGCGAGAGATCGACAACCCCCGGATGACGGCACCATCTGGTGGGCCGGCTCGACTGCAAGAGAGCACGCGGGGCGGTGATGAGGCCACCATGCCCTTCGGCGTTGCTTCCGGATGCCTCGCCCGTCTCGGCGACCGGGTAGGAAGGCGCGATGAGAGATGCTGCCCGGGATCGATCGCAGGAGCGCCACGTACGAGCGGAGCCGATGCCGACCGAGGTCGACGGTCGCGTAGGACTTTTCGATCGATTCGCTGGCTCGGCATCCGACCTGGTCAGCCGAGCGCCGTTCTTTGCGTTCTGCGTGATCTTGGTCGTCGCGTGGATCGTGGAG
>JALYGD010000182.1 GCA_030777265.1 Actinomycetota bacterium
GCCGACCCCAGGCCGTGCTTGCCGCGCTTGATCGGGCCGTAGAACACCGCCTGCTGGTTCCACCCGCCGCGCGCCACCGGGTTCCAGATCGCGTTGCCGTAGAACTGCGGGCTCTGGACCAACGCCACCTCGGGATCCTCGAAGTATCCCACCAGGTGGGCGAGAAAATCGCGGCGAGCGACGTGGTCCGCGTCGAAGACGACAAGGAGGTCGCCGTCGGTTCGAGGCAGCGCGTGGTTGAGGTTGCCGGCCTTCGCGCCCTCGCTCGACTCTCGCGGGATGTAGTGGGCGCCGAGCTCGTGGGCGAGCTCGCGCACCTCGTCGCGGACCGCATCATCGAGGACGTAGGTGCGGTGCGAACCCTCCATGCCTACCGCAGCCACAATGGTCCGGCGCAGCACGTCCAGCGGCTCACCATAGGTGGGAATGAAGACGTCGATGCTGAACCAGGTGCGCCCCGGCGGTGGCAGCTCCACGCCACCTTTCCAGATCGACTGCCACAGCCCCACGAGGTGGAGGATCGTGAAGCTCTCGGCGGTCGCGAGCACCACGAACAGCACCGGGTTGCCGACGTGCCCTCCCACCGACCACCAGCCGAGGTAGCCGGCGGTGAAGAGGAGGTTGAGCAGGACCAGCAGACGTGCCCCGAAGCGTCCGGGCCACGGCTCCTCCCGCACCATCGAGCTGGTCGGTTGCTCTTGGGTGGTGGTGGCGTCGGGGCCGTGGCGGGGACCGCGGAACCGATCCCGCTGCTCCAGCAGCTCGGAGAGGGTGTCGTCGCCGACGTCGGTTCCGAGCGGCGGCATGGGCCGGGTGGGGGCGCCCGGGTCCTGACCGCTCTCGGGGGAAGCGCGGTCGCCCGCCTCGCGCTTCCCCTCGGTGGCACGTCCCATAACGCCCATAAGGTTTATTCTGCCACAGTGGCTGAAGCGGCCAGGTCGGTCGACCAGGGCGAACTGGACACCTCTAGCGCTTGATTCCTCCAAAGAGCGGGGTTGAACATTCCTCCAGAAGATCGGTCGTCAGCATGACCCGCCCGAGCGCCACCCATGCGGCGCCGTAGTAGGAGGGCTGCTCCCGGTCGAGGTGCTCGGCTCGTGCCAGCAGGTCTGCGCTCGCCTGGCGGTCACCCGCGGCGTGCGCCGCTGCGGCCGCCGCAACGAACGCGACCGGGTGTGGACCCTCACCGATCCGCTCTCCGTCGAGTCCGTAGACGTCGACGAGCCCGGCGTCGATCTGGTCACGCAGGAACGGCCACGGTCGCGCCGCGAGCTCCCGCCCCCGGGGCTGGCAGTCCGCGGCCATGCGGATCAGAACCCGGACCGCCTCGTAGCCATACCTCGGCGGGCCAGTGGTCCCGGGTGCGGGGATGGGCCGTACCTCGCCCGAGTGCTCCGCCTGTGCCCAGTCCGCCGGCAGTCCGGGAGGCGAGTCGGTCAACCCCTCGGTTATCCGGTACGCCGACGCTCGCACGTCGGACCACCGCGGTTCATTGGTTGCCGACGCCAGCAGACCGAATCCTCGGGGGGAGAAGTAGCTCGGGTTCACCGTGAAGGGGGCGTTCGTCGCCGCCCAGGGGCCGGCGACCAGCACGCGTCGGCCGGCGACCTCGACCGTCTCCCACTTCAAGATGGCGGCGGCGAGCTCCGCCGCCTGATCGTGGTAGCGGTCCGTCTGGAACCGCTCCGCCGCCAATAGCAATGCTCGGGCAATGTCGAGGTCCGCGTCGGCGGCCGGTTGGGGGTCCACGATCCGACCCTCGTCCCAGTGGTACGCGAACAGCGCGTCGTCGCGCTCGAGGTGGGTGCGGGTCCACTCCCATACGCGCTCGAATCGTGGGCGGTCGCCAACGGCGACCGACGCGAGCAGCGCATACGCCTGGCCCTCGCTGACCGTGTCACCTCCCTGGTCGCGTCGCACCACCCGCCCATCCGCTTCGACATAGGTATCGAGGAAGTGGATGACCGAAGCGGTAGCCATGCCGGCGGACTCCCTCTCGGTTCGCGGCCCGGTTCCGGGCGGGACCGACCCCTGCAGGCCTCCCTGTGCATCGCCGGGTAGGGGACGCGTGAGGTAGTAGGCAGTGGCGACGAACACTACGAGCAGCGCTGCGACCGCCGGGATCAGCCATCGCGAACGCTGGAGGGCGCTACCAACCCAGCCCGCTCGCTGGGTGCGAAGATCGTGAGTTGAAACCACAAGCTCCTCCGGGTCTCGTGTAGGGGTGTCCCAGCCGGGATCCTGCAATCGCCCACGGTCGCACGCCCAATTGGAACGAGCGCTGCGGCCGGCCGCTCCTGTGCCGCCGGACGAAGAGCCAGCGGCCGCCGGTCACGGGACTGCCACCGAGCCGGCGTGGTCAGATAAGTCGGATAGTTACGTCACGGGGTCGCTATAGACCCTAACCCCCCGGGTAGCTTTGGGTCCATGTGGACGCGGTAATGACTTGGCTGCGGTCGAAGGATCAAGTAATAGGCTTGCCGGTGGGCCCACCCTTGTGTTACCTCTATTTACTTCTCCTCGACGGAAGGGCGCGCCATCTCAGCTTCTGTCGCTGACGTGATAGGCGGAGTGCCGCTGCGTGAAGTGCAGGTACCGGCCTTTCCCCTTGATCGCTTCGTCCCCTACATGGGTGACCAACGCTTCGACGCTTTCCAGCGCGGCGCCGATCGCACCCGTCGAATGCTCGGCGAGCGCACTGTCTGGAACCTCAACTCCACGGCTTCGGGTGGTGGGGTCGCTGAGATGCTCCACGTACTCCTCGCTTACGAGCGTGGAATGGGCCTCGACGTGCGCTGGATGGTCCTGCAGGGAAACCCGAGTTTCTTCGCGATCACGAAGTACCTCCATCATCTCCTCCACGGCTCCGACCCACGTCACGACGCCGAGTTGCACGATCACGGTGTCTACGATGAGGTGGCGAAAGAGACCGCCGAGGAACTACGGCGCCTGCTCCTCCCTGGGGATGTGGTCATCCTCCACGACCCCCAAACAGCCGGACTGATTCCCCTCCTCTCGGGCGAGGGCGTCACGGTCATTTGGCGCTGCCACATCGGCGCCGACAGGGAAAACGATGAGACCCGACGCGGTTGGCAGTTTCTCGAGCCCTATCTCACGGGTGCCGATGCGTACGTCTTCTCACGTAGCGCCTACGTCCCCACCGCACCCCGGCTCGAACCCATCGTGATCGTGCCACCGTCAATCGATCCCTTCGCGCCGAAGAACCAGGATCTCGACGAGGAAACCGTGCGGGCCATTGTGACGCGGATCGGCTTGATCGAGGATCCTCGCGCAGGGATCCCTCGCTTCGTGCGGTCCGATGGCTCCCCGGGCCGGGTCGACCGTCATGCCCGGATCGTCCGCCAAGGAGGTCCGATCCCCATCGGGGCTCCCCTCGTCGTACAAGTCTCGCGCTGGGATCCGCTGAAGGACATGACGGGCGTCCTGCACGCCTTCGCGGATCATCTCGACGATGACGACATCCACCTTGCGCTCGTGGGCCCCGACCCCACCAGCGTTAGCGACGATCCAGAAGGTGCCGAGGTTTTGGCGGAGTGCGAGGAGACGTGGCGGCTCCTTCCCCAACGGCTACGTCAACGCATCCAACTCGTGTGCCTGCC
>JALYGD010000183.1 GCA_030777265.1 Actinomycetota bacterium
GCCCTACCGCGAACGTGTATTTGGTATCTTCGAGCGTCTCGGCGACGGTGGCGCCAGCACGGCAGGCACGGGCATTGGGCTCGCCTTCTGCCGCAAGATCGTCGAGATGACAGGCGGAACCATCCGACTCGGCGATGCCGAGGTCGGCACCAGGGTCGAGATGCTCTTTCCCCGGTCAGCGGTAGCAGCGCCCCCCGAATCGGAGCCCGAGCGATGACCGTCTCCACCCCACCGGTTCGACGCGTCCTGCTCGCCGAGGACAACGAGGACCATCGCTTTCTCACCATGAGGGCCCTACGGGACCATGACAGCAACACCCATATCGAGATCGATGCCGTCATGGATGGCGAGGAGGCGCTCGATTACGTCTACCGCAGGGGACGCTACGTGGGACGGCCACGCCCCCATCTCATCCTGCTCGACCTCAGGATGCCGAGGTTGGACGGTTTCGAAGTCCTGAGGCAGTTGAAATCAGACGCGGACCTGCACACGATTCCGATCGTGGTCTTGACCTCGTCCGCCCGCCCTGACGACGTCGATACGGCCTACCAGCTCGGAACCAACTCGTACGTCACCAAGCCCGTCACGATTGCGGGAATGCGGGAGCGGGTCACGAGCCTCTCGGAACACTGGATGAATCAGGCCAGCCTTCCACAGCCTCCCGCTTAACGCTCCGACCGTGGATCGGCGCGCGACCGGTCGGGGCGCAATCTCGAAGCTGTCTCCTGAAGGGCCGTCCCCGACCGGTCCGAGGTATGGATATTGTTTGAAGGTGATAGCCGGCAGGTACGAAGCAGGGTAACAGCAGGGGACGGGCGTCCGTGACGGGTGCGAGGCAGTCCCAGCCCGAGTTGCCTGCGCTCAGATGGCTGTTCGAGACGGCCCCCGTGGGACAAGCTCTGGTGTCTCGTGATGGCACCATTCTGCAGGCCAACCCCGCCTATCACCGGCTGCTGGGCTACCCGGACGGAGTGTTGGTCGGCGGCAACGTCTTCGACCTCACCTATCCCGAGGACCTGGCTGCTTCCCGCGAGCACGCCGCCCGGCTCCACCGCGGCGAGGTCGATCACTACAGCCTGGAGAAGCGGTACTTGCGTCGGGACGGTACGCCGGTATGGACACGGCTCTCGGTGGCGCCCGCTACCTGCGATGAGCGGGGAGACGTCACCCAGACGGTGGGGCTGATACAGGACATCTCAGAGCAGAAGCAGACTGAGGCCCAACTGCAGCGGACCCTTACCCAGTTGGCGCGGTCGAATGCCGAATTGGAACAGTTCGCATACGTGGCCTCCCACGACCTCCTGAGCCCGCTCTACACCGTGCAGGGCTTCCTGGAGTTGCTCCTGGACACAGAGGAGCATCTCAGCGACGACGGGCAGGAGTTCACCCGCAGGGCACTGACCGCCGCCAGACGCATGGCCGGACTGATCCAGGCCCTGTTCGGCCTGGCGCGGGCCGACACCGCCACCCCGGACGTCCAAGCGGTGGACGTCGGTGAACTCGTCGCTGAGGTGCTGGACAGCTTGGACGCCCCGATCCGCGAGGCGGAAGCGACCATCGAGGTCGGACCGCTGCCGATGGTGGCCGCCGACGCCGCCCTGCTCGGCGTGGTTCTACAGAACCTGATCGGCAACAGCCTGCGGTTCCGTCACCCTGATCGCCCGCTCCGCATCAGCATTGAGGGCACTGCCGGACCGGCAGAGGCTGCCATTCGAATCGTGGACAACGGTCGGGGCGTCGCGAGGAAGGATCGGGGCAAGATCTTCGACGCCTTCCACCGAGGCGACTCAGCACCCTCGGGCGCCGGGATCGGTCTCGCCACCTGCCGCCGAATCATCGATCGTCACGGCGGCCGCATCAGCGTCGACGACACCCCCGATGGCGGAGCTACCTTCACCGTTAGTCTGCCGCAGCCGGGTGACGAGCAGGCATCCCCCTCCCCCCGGGGCTAGTTCAGGTGCCGCGGCGTGCGAGCTCCCCCGGTTCCTCGCACCCCAGCCCGTCGCCGTCGCGATCGAAGTGGTGCGGGTCGGGGGAACGCACGACGAAGACGCGCTGGACGATGTCGGCGTGCCGAGCGCGCAGAAGACGAGGTAGCCGGGCGGTCGCCAGGCCAGCAGCGCCGCGACCATGACCGCGGCGACGAGCAGGCCGATGGCTGTCAACGTGAAGTGAAGGTTGGCTCCAGGATGGAGGGGCGGCGGAGGCGGCCTTGCGGAGGGTGATCACTCAGAAGTCCATCGACTCGAGCCAGACGCGGCGCTGCACCGAGAACCAAGCTCTCGGCTCGCCGGTCCGTCGCCACCGGAAGACCATGAACGCGACGAAGCCGGCCGGAGCCAGCAGTGGGGCGACGAGCGCGCGCCAGGCTCCCTCGCGGTGCACCTCGGCTGGCTACCGAGGGCTCAGGCGGGAGGTGGTCGCCCCGTCCCCCTGGGCCGGGCGCGCTGGTAGAGCCAAAGGAACGGGGGCCGTCGACCCCTTGAGCGCGCGGCAGCGA
>JALYGD010000184.1 GCA_030777265.1 Actinomycetota bacterium
TCCATGGTCGAGTTCGTCGACGGCTCGACCCTCGCCCAGCTGTCCCCCCCGGACATGCGCCTGCCGATCCAGCTCGCCCTCGGCTGGCCCGAACGGTTCCCGCACGCATTCAGCGCCTTCGACTGGACTCGGGCGCAGACGTTGACCTTCGAGCCGGTCGACCGGGCGACCTTCCGGGGGCTGGGCCTCGCTGAGGAGGCCGGCCGACGCGGGGGCACGTACCCTTCGGTACTGAACGCCGCCAACGAGCAGGCGGTGGCGGCCTTCCTCGCGGGGCGGATCGGATTCCTCGACATCACTGAAGCAGTCGAGTCCGTGCTGGCCGATCACGTGTCTGGAGGAACGCGACCGGCCCTCGAAGACGTTCTGAGGGCTGAGCTTTGGGCGCGAGCGAGGACCGAGGAGTTGTTGGCCACCCGCGGCCACAACCGCGACCGCTACGCGGCAGGGCGACCTGACGCAGCCGAGACGTAGGAAGCGCCATGGCGAACTGGGTCGGCAGTCTCCTGTTCGTGCTCGCGATCGCGCTCGCGATCGGCCTGCACGAATGGGGTCATTTCGTCACTGCCCGATGGTTCGGCATGCGCGCCGAGCGCTTCTTCCTCGGTTTTGGCCCCACCCTGTGGTCGATCCGTCGCGGCGAGACGGAGTACGGCATCAAGGCGCTGCCCCTGGGAGGGTTCGTGCGGATCGCCGGGATGTCCATCGGCGACGCACGGCAGCGGCCGGTGGCCGAGGCGGTGTTCGACGCTGAGGTGGTCGCAGCCGACCGGCGCCAGATCCTCGAGGCCGAGGCGGTCCCGCTCGACCGGGTTCCGGCCACCCCCTCCCCAACCTGGCGGCGGCTCGCCGACGAGCTCGCTCGGCGTGGAGTGCCGCAGGAGGACCGTCGCTGGATCCTGGACGAGACGGTGGGGCGGGCCGGTCCGGGCGCATCCCCGCATGAGGTCGCCGCGATCTTCACCAGCGTGGCCGCCGAGTGCCTACCCGATACGGGGAGGGTCGGGGACGTCCGCCACCGCGTCCTGTTCGGCGACGAGGGGCGCTTCTTCCACGACCGGCCGCCCTGGCAGCGCGCCATCGTGCTCGCCGCGGGCTCCACCATGCATTTCGTCCAGGCTATCGCCGTGCTGTTCGTGGCGCTCTGGGCCTACGGCGGTCAGCCCGTACCAGTCGTGAACGCGGTCGTGCCCGGCTCTCCAGCTGACACCGCAGGGCTGCGCTCCGGCGACCGAATCGTGGCGGTCGAGGGCTACCCGGTCGACGACTTCGAGGAGGCCAGCTCGGTCATCTCCGCCCACCCCGGCGAGCAGATCCGGCTCGCGGTCGTGGGCCATGGAGGCGCACGGCAGGTCCGACTCACGCCGGCCGTCGTCGTCGGCATGCTCGAACCCGGCTCCCCTCTGGCGGCGTCCGGTCTCCAGCCCCAAGATCGCATCGTCGCTGTGGCGGGCAAGTCGGTCGAAAGGCCCTCCGATCTGAGGGCCACCCGGGATCGGGCGAGTCGTGTCCCGGTGAGCGTCGAACGCGTGCAGGCCTCCGGGGGCCGCGTGCCTGTCGAGGTCACCGTGCCCGCCCAACTCCTCCATGAGCTCCCGGAGGTGGTGAGAGGACAGGCGGGCTTCCACCCCGACAGGACCCCACTGGGAGCGATGGAGGCAGCGGAGGCCACGATGGTTGGGGAAAGCAGCTTCCCCGCGCTCGTGAAGATGACCTTCACAGGAATCGGCGCCGTGTTCGGACCGGAAGGGCTGGCTAGCATTCCGGCCCAGCTGAGCGGAGGGGAGCGTGATCCCTCCGGGGGTGCCTCGCTCGTGGGAGCCACCATGCTAGCCGGGCAGGGGATGTCGGAGTCCGGGCTGTTCTTCCTGTTCGTTCTCATCGCATCGCTGAACGTCTTCTTCGGGATCTTCAACCTTGCCCCTCTGCCACCGCTCGACGGCGGTCACCTGGCCGTCCTCGTCGTCGAGCGCGGGGTGAACGCGGTCCGCGGCCTTCGCGGCCTCGAGCCTGACTACGTGGTCGACCCCCGCACCGTCACCGCCATCGCCGTGCCGGTCATCGTCGTCCTCGGAATGGTGGCACTCGCCTTCCTCGTCCTCGACATCACGAACCCGCTTCGGCTGCCGCAGTAGACCCAGACGGCGGCCGCATGAGACCGGCCACCCGCGCTACCTTCATGCCGCGCACCCGAGGTGCGACCAGGCCGCGCACCCGAGGTGCGACCAGGCCGCGCACCCCGAGGTGCGACCAGAACAGACAGAGGAGTCGCCCGTGAAGAGGGATCTGCCAGTCCTTGCGGCGACGACAGCGGCGAGCGGCTCCAGACGCACAACTGGCCCCCGTCGTCGCGAGACTCGTCAGATTACGGTGGGACGGGTACCAGTCGGCAGCGGTCACCCGATTCCGGTCCAGTCCATGACGACGACGCCCACCCACAACATCGACGCGACACTCCAGCAGATCGCGTCCTTGCAGGCGGCCGGCTGCGATCTCGTGCGTGTCGCGTGCCCGCGGCAGGAGGATGCGGACGCGCTCCGGATCATCGCGACGAAGAGCCGGATCCCCGTCATCGCCGACATCCACTTTCAATGGAAGTACGCGGTACAGGCCATCGAAGCGGGGTGCGCCGGGGTGCGCATAAACCCCGGCAACATCCGCAAGCACGACAAGGTGAAGGTCATCGGCGACCTGGCCAACGAGGCAGGTTGTGCCGTCCGCATCGGCGTGAACGGCGGGTCGCTGGAGGATGTCCTGCTCCGCAAGCACGGGGGGGTCACCCCCCGGGCCATGGTCGAGTCGGCCCTGAACGAGGTCAGGTTGCTCGAAGACGTGGGCTTCTACAATACGAAGATCTCGGTCAAGCACTCCGATCCGTGGGTCATGATCGAGACGTATCGCCTGCTCGCCGCCGAGTGCGACTACCCGCTCCATCTCGGGGTCACCGAAGCTGGTCCCCCGAAGACCGGCGTCGTGAAATCCGCGGTCGGAGTGGGCACGCTGCTCGCCGAGGGGATCGGGGACACGATCCGGGTCTCGCTGTCAGCGGACCCCGTCGAGGAGGTCAAGGCAGGCATCGCGATCCTCGAGGCCCTTCACCTGCGTGAGCGGGGGCTCGATGTGGTGTCGTGCCCCTCGTGCGGGCGGGCGGAGGTCGACGTCTACACCCTCGCGGAGTCGGTCCAGACCGAACTCGAAGCCATCGACGTGCCGCTGCGGGTAGCGGTGATGGGCTGCGTTGTGAACGGTCCCGGGGAAGCACGTGAGGCCGACATCGGCATCGCCGCCGGGCGCGGCAAGGGCCAGATCATCCGACGGGGCGAGGTCATCGCGACTGTGCGGGAAGAGGACCTCGTCGAGGCGATCGTCCACTTCGCCCATGAACTGGCCGAAGAGATCCGCGTCGAGCGGGGCCTCGGCGAGCAACACGGAAGCGTGTAGTCGACCGCGCGCAGCCTCACTACGCCAGCCAACGTCATGCTCGCGCGACGCCTCCCTGCTTCCGGTGGCGGCGTCTCCCCCGCCTTGCTACCCTTCATCTCTGAACGGGAGTGGGCGCAACGCGCCCACTCCCCGCGGTTACGGGCCGTCGCGAGAGCACCAGCGTCGGCACCGCGGGTTGGGCTGAACCAGCCGCACGGCGGTGGCCCGCCCTCAAGAAGACGAGGCGTCGACGTGACGGCCGGCCCCGGGGCCGGCCGTTCGTGCGAGCGTGGCAGGTACCCCGCCCGGTCGGCGGGACCTACGGCGGGGAGGTGGCGATGGCGGGTCGACAAGAGGGTGAGACCGATCTCGGCGCGGACCTGCTCGGGCTCGTCGAGCCGCTGGTCGCTGCGAGTGGGCTGGAGTTGCTCGACCTCGAGGTGAAGGGTTACCCCGGCCGCCGGGTCGTGCGACTTGTGGTCGACGCGGAGGGGGGCATCGGCGTCGAAGCCTGTGCCGACCTGTCACGCCGGGTCGGTGCCGTAGTCGAGGGCAACGACGTCATTGCGGGTAGCTACACGCTCCAGGTGACGTCGCCGGGAGTCGATCGACCGCTACGAACGCCCCGGGACTTCGCGCGCAACCTCGGTCGGACCGTGCGCGTCTGGACCTTACCACTGCACGCCCAACAACCTCGGGAGGTAGTCGGGATCATTGCGGCGGTGGACGAGGAGGCGGTCACCCTCGACGTCAACGGGGAGGCGATCGCGCTGGCACTGGCGGACGTCGACCGGGGCCGGATCCAGCTGCCGTGGTAGTCGAGGGAGGACGAGGATGAAGGTGGACATCGAGGCCCTGCGTCAGATCGAGCGCGAGAAGGGCATCGGCTTCGCCACAGTCGTCGAAGCGTTCGAGACCGCGCTCGCGTCGGCGTACAAGCGCTCCCCCCAGGCGACAGGGGATGAGGCCCGCGTCACTGTCGACCGGATCACGGGCAACATCATCCTCTATGCTCAGCAACTCGACGACGAGGGCAACATCGTCTCCGAGTGGGTCGAGGAGCCGAGCGACTTCGGTCGCATCGTCGCCCAGACCGCAAAACAGGTTCTTCTCCAGAGGCTGCGCGAGGCCGAGCGGGAAATGACCTACGGCGAGTACGTGGGGCGTGAGGGCGACATCATCACCGGGATCATTTCCCAGCAGGGCAACGTCACCCTGCTTGACCTCGGCCGAACGGAGGCCCTCCTCCCCTTCACCGAGCAGGTGCCGAACGAGCGGCTCATTCACGGTTCCCACGTCCGAGCACTGGTCATCGAAGTCCGGCGCCAGCAGAAGGGGGCCCAGATCGTCGCCTCCCGCACCCATCCCGGCTTCGTTGCTGCGCTCTTCGCACTGGAGGTGCCCGAGATCGAGGAGGGAATCGTCGACATCAAGGGCATCGCGCGCGAAGCCGGTTACCGCACGAAGGTCGCGGTAGCTTCGAAGGACGCCCCGGTCGATCCAGTCGGGGCGTGCGTCGGTCCCCAGGGCGCACGGGTTCGGGCTGTCATGCAGGAGCTTCACAACCAGGGCCTCGAGAAGATCGACATCGTCCCGTGGGCTGTGGAGCCCGAGAAGCTGGTTGCGAACGCGCTCTCACCGGCGAAGGTCAGCAACGTCTACCTCTATCCTGATGAGGCGACCGCGATGGTGATCGTCCCCGACTACCAGCTCTCGCTCGCCATCGGCCGGGAAGGGCAGAACGCCCGGCTTGCCGCTCGATTGACCGGTTGGCGCATCGACATCAAGAGCGAGTCGCAGTTCGCTGAGGAGCAGCGCACCTTCCAGCAAGCCTTCGAGGCCGGTCTCGTCGACGAGTACGGACGGCCCCTGACCAAGGAGGGGGAGGCAGCCGTCGCCGCAGCTCGCGAGGCCGCCGAAACAGCCCGGCAACGAGCGCTCGACGACGAAGAGGCGGTCGACTCCGCATGAGCAGGGAAGGGCCGCAGGCCCGGGTGGGTGGGAAAATCAGGGAAGGGCCGCAGGCCCGGGTGGGAAAATCAGGGAAGGGCCGCAGGCCCGGGTGGGTGTGGCGGAATCACGGAGGGAGGTAGTCTGAATGGCCCACACGCCATTCCGCATGTGCGTCGCGTGCCGCAATCGCCGACCGCGACATCAGCTCGTGCGACTGGCTGCGGGCCCCGACGGGGTCGGGCTCGATGTGCAGAGACGGCTTCCTGGCCGAGGCGCCTATGTCTGCCCCGACCCGACCTGCGTCGCGGCTGCGAAGCGTCGGGGCGCGCGCGTGGTCCGGCAGGCGCTGCGCG
>JALYGD010000185.1 GCA_030777265.1 Actinomycetota bacterium
GCCTGGGGTCACCCTCGTCGACCTCGATGCGGTGCGAGCCGTTGCCGACACGACCGTGACCGGCCCGACCGTCGATGCCGTTCGGGAGATCGTCGAGGATGAGGCGGGACGTTTTCACGCCTGGCTACGGGCCGCCCGCATCGAGCCGACCATTCGGGCGCTGCGGGAGCGGGCCGAGGAGGTCCGAGCCAGCGAGCTGGGACGCCTCGCCGGTCGCCTGGCCGCTCTCGGCCCGCGCGAGCGGGAAGCGGTGGAGGCGCTGACCCGAGGGATCGTGAACACCCTTCTCCACAACCCGACCGTGCGGTTGAAGGGGCTCGCCGACAAGGGGGGCGTTGAGCACTACGCGGTCGCTCTGCGCGAGCTGTTCGACCTCGATGAGTAGGCGAGCGCCGAAAGCTTGGCGTATCGCGACCCGCCGCAGCTCGCTCGCTCGTAGTCAGGCCCAAACCGCCGCCGCCGCGCTCGCTGCGGCCACCGGCCGCCCCGCCGAGCTCGTCCCGCTCGCGACGACCGGCGACGCGGACCCCGAACGGGCGGTGGAGGACTTCAATGCGAAGGGGTTGTTCGTCGACGGTATCCGCCGCGCTGTACTCGCCGGTGACTGCGATGTCGCCGTCCACTCCTACAAGGACCTGCCGAGCGAACCGTGCCGCGGTTTGCTCGTCGGTGCCGTCCCGCCGCGCGAGGATCCCCGCGATCTCCTCGTCACCCGCCAGGGCGCGGGGCTGTCGAGCCTGCCACGCCGGGCGACCGTCGGGACGTCGAGCGCGCGTCGCCGTGCTCAGCTTCAGCGCGCCCGCCGCGACCTCATCGTCCAGCCGCTGCGTGGCAACCTCGATACCCGGCTGCGGCGGGTCGCGGACGGCGACCTCGACGCGGTCGTCGTCGCGGTCGCCGGTGTCCGACGGCTCGGCCCGGTCGACCTGCCTCTGAAGGCCGTGCCGCTCGAGCACGGCGAATGTCTCCACGCCCCGGCTCAGGGTGCGCTCGCCGTCGAGTGCCGTGACGAGGATGGCGAGACCATCGACGCGCTGAAGCTTCTCGACGACCCCACCACCCGCCTGCTCGTGGCTGCCGAGCGGGCTCTGCTCGTCCACCTCCGCGGCGGCTGCACCGCCCCGCTGGGCGCCCATGCCGAGCTGCGCGACCAGAGCGACGGACCCGCCCGCATGAGCCTGCTCGGCATGGTCTCGGACCTCAACGGCACCAACCTGTACCGGGCCAGTCACGAGGCTGCCGCGGCCGCCCCGGAGTTTCTCGGCCGCACGCTGGCCGAGACCCTCCTGGAGATGGGGGGACGGGAGGTCCTCGAACGCCTCCGCGCGCGCGACGTCGCCGTGCCGATGGGTGGACCGTGAGCGGCGCTCCGCAGGAGCGACGCGAGAGGAGTGGTCCCGTGAGCCGAGCTGCGGACGAGTCGCAGTTCCTGCGCAGCGGCGGGCGTCCTCTCGCCGGTATCACCATCCTGGTCCCACGCGCCGTCGAGCAGGCGGGGGATCTCTCCGAGCGGATCCGGAGGGTCGGCGGCGAGGTGGTCGAGGCCCCGACTATAGAGATCCGGCCAGGCAAGCGGGAGGAGCTCGCCGCGGCCTTGAGGTCACTCGAGGGCGGCGGCTACACCGCGGTCTGCTTCACGTCCCCGAACGGCGTGCGGGCCGTCGCCGACGCGCTCGCGGTCGCGGGTCTGCCCCCTCGCGTCTTCGATGGCCTCGTCATCGCGGCGGTAGGCCCGGGTACCGCCGCAACGCTTGCTGAGGTCCTGGGCGTGCGCCCTGACCTCGTGCCCGAGACGGCGACGACGGAGGCCCTGGCGGGCGCCTTCCCTCCCGGCTCGGGCCGGGTGCTCCTCCCCCGGGCCGACATCGCCTCGCCGGCCTTGCCCGAAGGACTGCGCGCCAGGGGCTATGAGCCCGTGCCCGTCACCGCGTACGTCACCACCCCGCCCGAGCGCCTGCCGGGCGAGGTGATGGCACGCCTCGCCGCCGGGGGCATCGACCTGCTCGCCTTCACCTCGTCGTCGACGGCACGGAATTTCGCGCTGCTCGTGGCCGGACAGCCGTGGTCGGGACGCGTGGTGTCGATCGGCCCCGTGACGAGCGCGACCTGCGCCGAGCTCGGAATTGAAGTGGCGGCGGAGGCCGACCCTCACGACCTCGACGGGCTGGTCGCAGCCTTCGTGGCCGCCGCCGGCCAGCACGAGCCCGGAGCGACTGTGCTCCCCGTCCATTCGTCGAGCAGGCGAGAGAGGCGCCGGGGCTAGCGTGCGGTTGACCCGGCGCGGAGGAAGCGGCTGGGACTCAAGGATCAGCTTCGCGACAAGCCGATCGTCGGCACGGCCATCGCCGTCCAGGACCGTTACAACGAGGACGCTGGGGGCCAGCTAGCCGCCGCTATCGCCTATTTCGGCTTCCTGTCGCTGTTCCCCATTCTCCTACTCGGCCTGTCGGCGGTCGGGTTCCTGCTCGCCGGCCAACCCGACCTGCAGGCGCGAGCGACCGAGGCATTGACGAAGGTCGTGCCCGGGCTCGGCCCCGCGATCGGCGAGAACATGGCGAGCCTCGTCAACTCGCGCGCGGCTACCGGCATCATCGGTCTCCTCGGTGTTCTCTTCGCGGGGCTGCGAGTTGTGGACTCGGCGACGGTCGCCACCTCGGTCATCTTTCGGGTCGAGGACGACGCGAACTTGGTGGAGAAGAAGCTGCGTAGCTTCGCGGCGCTCGTGGGGCTCGGCCTCATTGCCCTGTTGGGAGCTGCCGCCGGCGCCGTTGTCGGCATCAACATCTCGGGCGTCGTCGCGTTCTTCATCGGGATCGGGGGCATAGTCCTGTCGCTCGTGCTCGACGCCGCGCTCTTCCTCGTCGCCTATCGCGTGCTGGCCGCACAGCACGGCCCGCCGTGGCGGGACCTGTGGCCGGGCGCTCTGCTCGCCGGTATTGGCTGGACCGCCCTGAAGATCTTCGGCTCGACGTACGTCGCGAGCCAGGTCTCGAACGCCCGGGGGATCTACGGCAGCCTCGCCGGTGTCATCGCCGTGATGATCTACTTCTACCTTGCCGGCCGACTCTACGTCTATGGCGCGGAATTGAACGCCGTCCGCTACCAGGCAGACGAGGAGGCCGGCAGTCCGCCGCTACCACCCGTGCGCCGCCGCGGTGACGCGAGCCCCTTCGACGAGCGGGTGACCGGCGACCGGCACGCCTCGGGGGTGTCGACCGGCCCGCTCGACTCATCGCACACGACGAGGAGGCAGGCGGTGGCCGCCGCCAGCGAGGAAACGCGCAGCGGGCTCACGCCTCCCGAGGTCCGTCGCTAGACTCGCTGTGATGTCGGGCTTTCCCCAGATACGTCTACGTCGCTTGCGCCGCACCCCTGCCTTGCGCCGCATGCTCGCCGAGGTGCGACTCGACCCCGCGGATCTCGTCGCCCCGTTGTTCGTAAAGGACGGAATCGACGAGCCGGCTGCGGTGGGGTCGATGCCCGGGGTCCTCCACCACACGCGCGACAGCATCCGGGCCGAAGTCAAGCGACTGCACGCACTCGGGGTCTCGAGCGTGATCCTCTTCGGCGTCCCCGTCCGCAAGGACGCCGAGGGTGCCGCCGGCTGGGATGCCGATGGACCCGTACCGGCTGCTATCCGCGCTATCCGCGATGACCTCGGCGACGCCGTTGTCATCTGGGCCGACACCTGCTTGTGCGAATACACGACGCACGGCCACTGCGGCCCCCTCACCCCCGAGGGCGACGTCGACAATGACCGAGCTGTCGCCGGCTATGCCCGGCAGGCCGTCGTTCAGGCCGACGCCGGCGCCGACTTCGTCGCCCCCTCCGGGATGATGGACGGGCAGGTCGCTGTAATCCGAGGCGCCCTCGACGACGCAGGTCAAGCGAGAGTGGGGATCGTCGCCTACGCCGCAAAGTTCGATTCCGCGTTCTACGGACCCTTTCGCGAGGCGGCCGAAAGCGCCCCGATGTTCGGCGACCGCTCCTCCTACCAGCAGCCGGCAGCGAACCTGCGTGAGGCACGCCGGGAGGTCGCGCTCGACGTCGCCGAGGGCGCCGACATCGTCATGGTCAAGCCCGCCCTGCCCTGCCTCGACGTCATCGCCGACGTCCGAGCAGCCCACGACCTGCCGCTGGCCGCCTATCACGTGTCCGGGGAGTATGCGATGGTGAAGGCGGCCGCAGAACGAGGATGGGTCGATGGCGGCCGCGTGTTGCTCGAGTCGATCACCGCGGCGCGCCGGGCCGGTGCCGACCTCGTGCTCTCATACGCGGCCGGGGAGGTCGCCGAGGCGCTCCAGGGCGCTAAGGACGGGGTGCTTAGGACGGTGCCCAGGACCGGGCGGTAGCGAAGCGGACCACGCTAACTGAGGTGCGGCTCAGCAGGGAGGAACAGACGATGAACGTCCTCTACATCTGCTCTCGGGGAGTGAACGACCCGACCGGGGCCACGATGCCGCTGCACCTGGCCGCCAACGGGTCGCTCGAAGCCGGCCAGGGGGTCTCGGTCGTCCTCGGCGGGGACGCGACGCTGCTCGCTCGCAAGGAGACCGCTGACGCTGTCCACGGGGTCGGGCTGCCGCCAGCCACGGACCTGTTCGCGAAACTCGCAGAACACGAGGTGCCGGTCTGGGTGTGAAAGGCATGTGCGGTCGCCCGGGGGGCGACCGACGAGGACCTCGCCTGGATGAACGGCCGCTGGGCCGCTCCACCGGACGTCGCCAAGCTCATTGCTGAGCACGACCGCGTCGTGAGCATCTGAGGACCAGGCCTGCGCTTGACGCCGGATCGTCGGGGCCGACTGCAGGCTGGATCCTCTCATCGTCCGCGCGCGAGCGATGCCTGGGGGTCAAGGTCTGGTTGAGGGCTGGCCTAATCGTGCGGCTGGTTGGCAGGCCTTCCCTGAGTTGAAGGCTGGGGAAGCCCCTGCCAGCAGACCAGAAGAAGCGGGCGGGTCGGCGCCCGACGGCCTTCATAGCGGACAACCCCCGCCGCCCGAATCCGATGGAGCCCGTCAGTCCTCATTGCGGACCACTGGTGGACTAGCCTGCCCGGGGTGGAGGAGGCGATGTCACGCGCTCTCTATGAGCGCGCCGTACGGGTCATCCCAGGCGGTGTGAACTCGCCCGTGCGCGCCTTCACTGCGGTCGGGGGCATACCCCGCTTCTTCGTGCGTGGGCAGGGTGCCCACGTGTGGGACGAGGACGGCAACCGCTACGTCGACCTCGTGCAGTCCTGGGGTCCACTGGTCCTCGGCCATGCCCACCCCGAGGTCGTTGCCGCCGCGGAAACCGCACTCCACCAGGGCTCGACCTTCGGCGCCCCCACGCGCGGCGAGGTCGAGCTCGCCGAGGAGCTCGTCGCCGCCGTGCCCTCCCTCGAGCAGGTCCGACTCGTCTCATCCGGTACCGAAGCGACGATGAGCGTGGTGCGGCTCGCCCGTGGGGTCACCGGCCGTAAGCGGATTCTGAAGTTCAGCGGTCACTACCACGGCCACAGCGACGCCTTGCTCACCGCCGCCGGATCGGGGGCCGCGACGCTCGGCATACCCGGGTCGCCCGGCGTGACCGACGGGGCTGTCCGTGACACCCTCCTCGCGCCCTGGAACGATCTCGAGGCGGTCGACGAGCTGGTCGTCGAGCACGGCCACGACCTCGCGGCGATCATCTGCGAGCCGATTGCGGCGAACATGGGGCTCGTCCCAGCGACGGCCGGGTTTCTGACGGCACTCCTCGAGCGTGCCCACCGTGTCGGCGCACTGCTCATCTTCGACGAGGTCATCACCGGCTTCCGGCTCGACCGCGCCGGAGCGCAAGGCATCCTCGATGTGGTCCCCGACCTCACGGTGCTCGGCAAGGCGATCGGCGGCGGCTTTCCGCTCGCCGCGTTTGGTGGCCGCGCCGACGTGATGGAGGGGCTTGCGCCGTCGGGGCCCGTGTACCAGGCCGGCACCCTGTCGGGGAATCCCGTGGCGGTCGCTGCTGGCCTGGCTCAGCTACGGCTGCTCGACGACCTCGCGTTCGACCACCTGCGCGATGTCACAGGTGCGATGGTGGCAGGACTGCAGACGGCATTCGCCGAAGCCCGACTCGAGGCCTTCGTCCCACATCTGGGCACCCTCGCCGGCTTGTTCTTCGGCGTAGACGAGGTCGTTGACTACGAGGGTGCACGGGGAGCCGATCACGACGCCTACGCGCGCTTCTTCCACGCCATGCTGGCGCGCGGCGTCTATCTGCCCCCTTCAGGCTATGAGGTGCTGTTCCCCTCGCTCGCGCACGACGAGCAGGCCGTCGAGCGGGTCGTCGAAGCCGCCGGCGAAGCAGCGGCCGAGGTCATGGAGGCCGGTCGCGGAAGCGGCAGAGGTTGTCGCCAGCGGGGCTGAGGCGAGCGGAATGGGTGCAGGGGAACTACGTCACACGCCGGATCGTTGCACGAGTGCCATGCATCGCCGGTCCCTCGTCGTCGTCCCCATCGTGCTCGCGAGTCTCGCCGCGGGATGTGCGCGCGACGCCACCCCAACCGGCGCGGCGACGGCAAGCGCGCACAAGTTTCAGCAGCTCGGCTCCCGCCAACTGTTGCCGCAGTCACTGCTCCCCCGCCTCGACGGCGAGGGCGTGCTCGACACTTCCAGCCTCCACGGTACGCCCGCTGTCCTCAACTTCTGGGCCACGTGGTGCGCCTTCTGCGTCGAGGAGATGCCCGCACTCGAGGCGGTTCATCGCGAGGTACGGAACCACGTCAGATTCGTGGGTATCGACCGCGAGGACGACCTCGACAAGGCACGAACGCTCGCCGAGAAGACCGGGGTGAGCTATGAGCTCGTGGCAGACGAAGACGGCTCCTTCTTCCGTGCCCTTCAGGGTCGCGGTATGCCCACAACCGTGCTCGTCAGCGCAGACGGCAGCATCGTCTACCGCCACGCGGGTCCCCTCACCGCCAACGAGCTTCGGCGTCTCATTGCCGAGCACCTCGATGTCCCAGCAGGCAGGGACGAAGAAAAAAAACCGCCGGTCTGAGCGGGGCAGGCCGCTGCGCTGGCGTTTGTTGGGCCTTCCGGACGGCTGGTAGTCTCGCCCTCCCGCCAAAGCGAGGACCTGTGCAATCGAGCTGGTTCGGCGAGTTCTTCCGCGCCCTGCCGGAGGCTTTGCGGGCTCTTTACGACTTCGGCGACCCCAGCGGTGTGGGCCAGGGTTGGTGGGGCGTCGTCATCGCGCTCATCTGGGGGGTCGGCCTGATGGCACTCCCTCTGCTCATTGCGAGGTGGGCGTACGGCAAGCACGAGTGGATCTCGGCAACCATGGGCACGATCGCCGCCCTCGCGGTCGCCTGGTGGGTATTTGGGATCCTGCCATCGGCCTGGATCTACTTCGTCGATTCGAGCAAAGAGATCCTTCAACACCGCATCATCCCGGCCTCGTTCGCGCCGAACATCGGCGACCGCGAGTTGGACATCGCGACGAACCTCTACCAGGTCATACGCGACCTTGTCGTCGTCGTCGAGCACCTCATAGCGCTCGCCGCCACAATCTGGGCCGCGGTCGCCATCCAGAAGCGATTTCCCCGTACCCTTGCTAGCGGCGAAGAGCGCCCTGAGTCTGGCGGTTACCACTAGGAGAGAGACGGATATGGGGAAGACCGACCGCGGCGAGCACCCGCTCATGTTCGACGACTACTACGTCGAGACGGTCGACGCCCAGTGGCTGCAGGAACGGGTGAAACCGAAGCGTCACATCGGCCTGACGCCCGAGCTGTGCATACTCTGCCGCGCTTGCGAGGACGTGTGCCCGTGGGAGTGCATCTTCATGATGGATCCAGGGGTCATCGAGGACGCCTCGAACCCCGAGGTCAAGACCCTCGCGGCCACCGCCGGCGCTGTGTTCATCATCGACGACAACGAGTGCACGCGCTGCGCGATCTGCGTCGAGCGGTGCCCCTCCGACGCCTTGTGGCTGGGCCGCGTGGAGGGCAGGTAGGCACCCGGCGCGCGCCGGAACGGGAGGCCGCCCAAGCGGTGCGGTGACCGGCAACCAGGTCACGCGGGTAACGAAGCGGTAGTGGCGCGAAACAGGAGACGATGACCTTGGCGAAAGCGTCGCTGGACCCGGCCGCGCTCAAGAAGCGCGTCCAGGACAACGTGGTCTGGAAGTCGGTCTTCCGGCCGGGTTCCATCTACCGCAAGGGTTACCGCGACACCTCGCGGGACCGCGCCCTTGCCGCCATGAACAACGTCCTCTACCACCTCCACCCCGTAAAGGTGAAGCGGCACGGGTTGAAGCTCACCTACACCTACTGCCTCGGTGGGCTGTCGTTCTTTCTCTTCATCTTCCTCACGGTGACCGGCATCTTCCTCATGTTCTTCTACCGGCCGAGCGCGGGTCCGAACAGCGAACTCGCCTACCTCGACATGCGCAACCTGCTCGCCCAGGTGACCTTCGGTGAGCTCGTCCGCAACCTGCACCGCTGGGGCGCCCATCTCATGGTGTTCACGGTGTTCCTGCACATGGCACGAGTCTTCTACCACGGCGCCTACAAGCCGCCCCGTGAGTTCAACTGGGTCGTGGGGATCATGCTCCTGCAACTCACGCTGCTGCTGTCGTTCACCGGCTACCTGCTGCCGTGGGACCAGCTCGCGATCTGGGCAGTGACCGTCGGCACCGAGATGATGGGCTACACCCCCGTGTTCGGGAAGCAGGTCCAGTTCGTGCTGCTGGGTAGCGTGGAAATCGGTCCGAACACGCTGCTGCGCTGGTACGTCCTCCACGTCCTGGCACTGCCGTTCGTCCTGGTGATCTTCCTCGCCGTGCACTTCTGGCGCATCCGCAAGGACGGGGGCATCTCCGGGCCCCTGTAGGGCAAGAGTGAGAGCGGACCCCTAGCGAGGGGGGAGGCGATAAAGCATGGCCGAAGAGGTCGAGATCGATCAGGAGGTCTACGACCGACTGATCGCCGAGGGCAAGAGCGAACGGATCGCTCGCGCGAAGGCGAAGGCAGCCGCCGTCCGCAAGGCGAAGCTCGCGGCCGGTGAGCAGCTCGGGCCGCGGGAGCCCTCCGAGCAGGTCGTGGCCACCGCCCCGACCGCTGCCCAGCCTGTAGCCGCCGCGGCGGCTGGTGTATCGACTGGCGAGGCCACCGGGCGGGTGAGTGGGGTGCCGGCGGGGCGTCTGACGCCCGAGCAGAGAGCGGCCCGGGTCGCGGGTGCGCTCAACGGCGGGGACGGGGCCGCGAAGCTGCAATCGCGTGAGGACCACACCCACCGCCTCCTCGCCCTCATCCCACCCGAGGGGATCCAGCAGGTGCGGACCAAGCAGGCCGACAAGGTCTACACCTGGCCACACCTGCTCGCGGTCGAGTTCGTCTCGCTGCTGGCGGTCACTTCCCTCCTGCTCGTGGTCAGCTACTTCATCGATCCAGCCTTCCGTGGGCTGGCGAACCCCAACCTCACCCCGAACCCCTCGAAGGCGCCGTGGTACTTCCTCGGACTGCAAGAGCTGCTGCGCTATTTTCACCCGATGGTTGCCGGCGTGACCATCCCGGGGGTTGGGCTCGTCCTGCTCGGTGCCGCCCCCTACTTCGACAAGAACCCTTCGGTGAGGCCGGAGAACCGCAAGTTCGCGAACATGGCCTTCACGTTCTTCATGGTCATGTGGACGTGGCTCGTGCTGTTCGGTTCGTTCTTCCGAGGTCCCGGCTTCAACTTCGTGTGGCCGTGGATCGACGGACTGTGGTTCGAGCTGTGAGGATGCCGGCCCCTGGCCCGGGGAAGGGTCGAGCATGGCGTTGAAGCGACGCGACTTCCTGCGCGTCGGACTCATCGCGGGCACGGTGGGGGCGACGAGCGGGTTCGGTGCGGCAGCGCTCGGCTTCATGTGGCCTAGCCTCGGAGAGGGCTTCGGGGCGACGCTCGACGTGGGCGCCGCTGACGAGCTCGCCTCGGAGATCCAGACCAGACGGACCCCGTTCGCCTACCCAGCCGGGCGTCTCTACGTCGTCGCCTGGGACCCCACCTTGCCTGGGGCGATGGAGGCGTACGGCGAGGAGCACAAGGCGGTGGTGTCGCCCACCCTCGCGCTCATGGCGCTTTATCAGAAGTGCGTGCACCTCGGGTGCCGGGTCCCGTGGTGCCAGTCGTCGCAGTGGTTCGAATGCCCCTGCCACGGCTCGAAGTACAACAAGTGGGGCGAGTGGGTCGGTGGTCCCGCCCCGCGTGGGCTCGACCGCTTCCCGTCCGAGATCGACAGTGAGGGGCGCCTCAGCGTCAACACCGGCGTGCTGGTGACCGGTCCCGCCCGTACTGAGCGGGTCCTCCAGCAGGAACCTGAGGGGGCCCACTGCATCAACCTCTGACCGATCCAGGCTCGACGCGCTGACCGGGCCGACACGAGAGGGACCATGGAAGCAGGGGACATCGCGGTCATCGTGCTGCTCGTCGGCCTCGCCGGCTTTGCGCTGGCCTACTTCGTCGTGGGGCCGGGCCGACCGACAGGCCCGCGACGGACCGGCGACATCCCTCTGGCTGTCCGCCCCTACCACTCCGACGAGGAGCTCGAGACGACCGGCCTCGAGCGGGCCATGTCCTGGGGGGTCGCGTTCACGCTCTTCATGGCGCTGTTCCTGCCCGTCTACTGGCTGCTCGAGCCGAGCCGAATCAACGCCAAGAAGGAGCTCTTCTACGAGCAGGACGTCGAGCGGGGCCGGCTCGAGTTCGCGCAGGCCTGCGCGAGCTGCCACGGTTCCGACGCTGGCGGTGGATTCGCACCCCACCCCGATCCGACCGTGAAAGCGCCCTGGCCGGCACCCGCCCTGAACAACATCGTGGCCCGTTACCAGGACAACCCGAATATCGCCGACATCGAGGAGTTCATCACACGCACGGTCGAGCAGGGCCGCCCGGGAACCCCCATGCCCGCCTGGAGCGCGGCCCATGCCGGCAGCATGACCGATCAGCAGATCGAGTCCATCGTCGACTACATCCTCTCCATCCAGACGGGTGAGGTGCCTCAGCCGCAGGCATTTGTGGGTGCGAGCGGCCAACAGATCTTCGACGCCAACTGCGCCCGCTGCCATGGCCAGGCTGCGGAGGGGGGCGTCGGTCCCGAGCTCATCCACGTCTTCGCGCGCTTCGGCGCAGACGGAAGCCCGGCGGGTGAGACCGAGGCGGCCGAGGCGGTGCGCTCGACCATCGAGAACGGTCGGATCGTCTCCGCCTACACCCCGATGCCGGCCTGGAAGAACGTCCTGACCCCGGACGCCATCGACCGGCTCGTCTCCTACCTCCGCTCTATCCAACAGCCCACCACCTCGGCCGCAGGAAAGCAGTCATGAACCTAGTCATGGCTCCTCACACAGAACCATCCTCATGGCCGCGCACCCGAGGTGCGACATGGCCGCGCACCCGAGGTGCGACATGACCGCGCTGGTCCTGCTGGCAGCCGAGTCAGAAGGCATACCCGGCTCGCACATCGCCGCCAAGCTCGCACTGCCGCTCGGACTGCTGATGTTCTCCGGCAGCGTCTTCGTGCTGCTCTGGTCGGTGTACGGGGCGAAGAAGGGAGCCCTCGTCTACGGGACCGCTTTCTTCGCCTTCTCGATGATGATCGGGGTGTTCTGGTGGTTCGGCGCACCCGGCACACCGGTCGCGACCGGGCTCCAGTATTTCCCCTACCAGGAGTCTGACCGTTACCAGGGCAAGTGGTACGGCATGGAGCCGGGCTCGGACCGGGCCGAGTTCTTCCCGGTCACGAACACGCTCGAGAACCTCCAGACCCCCGCCGCGTATCTCGGACTGGAAGACGTGAGCCCCGCGGAACTCGAGACGAGGCCGGCCTACCGCTCTCTCGTCGGGGACCTGAACACCGCGCTCGGTGTCATGCTCGAGCTCTACCTGCCCCAGGACGAGGCCGGCACCCCCGTCATCGGACAGCAGCGCCGCCGCGAGCTGCGGGCGAGCGCCGGTGCCCCTCAGCCGGGTGAGCGTCCGGCCAGCCCATTCTTCACCGCCCGTGCGAAACCGGCTGATCCGAACGATCCCTCGCAGCCGATCCTCCTCGTCAGCGAAGACCGTGGCCTGCGGGTGGTGGGCTCGCTCCTGCAGGTCGTCGCGACCTACGAATCCACCGATCCGACCGGCCGCCCGGCCACGCGAGAGGTCGTCGTGGAGGAGGAGCCCTTCTACGCGTTCAAGGATCCCGGTGCGCTCTGGTTCCCCTCGGCGGTGTGGACCGGCCTGTCAGCGCTGCTGTTCCTGGGCTGCCTCTTCGGGCTGGACCGCGTCGAGCAGAGGGAGAAGCAGATGATCGCGGAGCGCGAGCCGGTCGGCCTGCGCGCGTAGGGCTGAAGGCCACAGGCGAGAGGCCGGGGAGGCGAAGAGGCGGATCGTGGCCGACATCGTCCGCGCCCTCATCACCGACGCGAACCTGCTCGTCGCGGCTGCGGTGGCCTTCTTCGCGGGCGTCGTCTCCTTCGCGAGCCCGTGCGTGGTGCCACTCGTGCCGGGCTACGTGTCCTACGTGACCGGCCTGTCGGGAGCTGATCTCGCCGCCGGTGGCCGGAGGACCCAGGGGAGGGTGCTGCTCGGCGCGTCGCTGTTCGTCGTGGGGTTTGCGGCCCCGTTCACCCTGCTCGGCGTCGCGTCGTCACAGCTGGCCCTCCTGCAACAGAGCCGTTGGGCTCAGATGGCGATGGGCCTGCTCGTCGCGACGCTCGGCCTGCTGCTCGCCTCCGGGCGGCTTGTAAGCGAGTACCGCTTCTCCCACCAAGCTACACAGAGCGGAATATTCGCCGCTCCGCTGCTCGGGTTCGTGTTCGGCGTCGGCTGGACCCCCTGCATCGGCCCCGCTCTCGCGGCCATCCTCACGCTGACGAACCCATTGAGCGGGGGTGATCCCGTGAGGGGAGGGGCGCTCGGGTTCGCCTACGCGCTCGGGATCGGGCTGCCGTTCGTCCTCGTCGCGCTGCTCTTTCGTCGCGCCGCCGGGGCGCTCGCCTTCCTCCGGCGGCACGCTCGGACGCTGCAGATCGCGGGCGGAGGCCTGCTCGTCGTAACCGGTCTCGCCATCGCCACCGGCCTGTGGAACGGCTTCATCCGCTTCCTCCGACCCCTCATCCAGGGCTTCACGCCCCCCGTCTGAAGTATGGGCTCAGCGCGTCGAAGCCACCGTCGACGAGAGGTGGCCCGGAGATGACCGAGACCGAGCTCGCCGAGCTGTCCCGGACCTGGGTGCGCTTGGCACTGGGGGGTCATCCGCCTCGTTACATCTCCGCGGAGAGGAGCGGGTCGGACGTCGGCCTCGGAGAGCCGCTTCGCGGCTCGATCGTGACACCGACCGCCTGAACCCCAGCCAGCTCGCATGACGCGCTCCTCGCGGGTTTCGAGTCCCTGGTAGCGGAGCCGGTGGTTCGGATGGGCGGAGGAACGGATTGCCGTGCCGGGTGGCGAGGACGGGTCGCCGGTGGTCGCGCGTGCGACCTGCCGGGGCGCCGGTAGGCTCGCCTGTCATGGCCTACCAGGATCTGCGTGCTTTCCTCGCCGCGTTGCACGAGGCCGGGGAACTGCACGAGGTCACGGCGCCGGTCCACCCTGAGCTCGAGATAACCGAGATCGTCGACCGGGTCGTGAAGGCCGGAGGGCCCGCGCTGCTGTTCCGCAACGTCGTCGGCTACGACCTGCCCGTGCTCATCAACGCCTTCGGCAGTGAGCGTCGTATGGCGCTGGCACTCGGGGTCCGCGAGCTCGAAGAGCCGGCCGCTCGCATCACCAAGCTCCTCGATCTACAGGTACCCGCCGGGCTGATCGGCAAGCTCGGCAAGCTCCGCGACCTCAAGGACCTCACCGCTACGCCCCCGAAGATGGTGCGGCGCGCTCCCGTCCACGAGGTCGTGAAAAGCGGCGAGGATGTCGACCTGCTGCGGGATCTGCCGATCCTGAAGTGCTGGCCCTCGGATGGAGGCCGCTACATCACGCTTCCGCAGGTCATCACGCGAGACCTCGCGACCGGCCGACGGAACGTGGGCATGTACCGCTTGCAGGTCTACGACGGGCGTACCGTCGGCATGCACTGGCAGATCCACAAGCACGGCGCCGAACAGGAGGAGGAGGCGGGGCGACGCAGGCGGCGCATCGAGGTCGCGGTGGCCCTCGGCGGTGATCCCGTGCTCACGTACGCGGCCACCGCGCCCTTGCCGGGCGTCGACGAGTACGTCTTCGCCGGCTTCCTGCGCCAAGCCAACGTCGAACTGGTCGCCTGCAAGACCGTCGACCTCGAGGTGCCCGCCCAGGCCGAAATCACGATCGAGGGCTGGGTGGACCCGACCGAGCGGCGCGTCGAGGGCCCGTTCGGGGACCACACCGGCTACTACTCGCTGCCCGACGAGTACCCCGTGCTCCACGTCACCGCGCTCACCCACCGGCGCGACCCCATCTACCCGACCATCGTAGTCGGCATCCCCCCCCAGGAGGACGACTGGCTCGGCAAGGCGAGCGAGCGCATCTTCCTGCCGCTCCTGCGCTTCCAGCTACCCGAACTCGTCGACCTCTCCATGCCGTTCGAGGGCGTTTTCCACTCCTGCGTCATCGTCAGCATCCGCAAGCGCTACCCGAAGCACGCCTTCAAGATCGCGAACGCGCTCTGGGGCCTGGGCCTCATGAGCCTCGCGAAGCTCATTGTCGTGGTCGACGACGACGTCGACGTACACGACCACTCCGAAGTGGCCTGGCGGGCCTTCAACAACGTCGACTGGCAGCACGACGTGCTCACGAGCGTGGGTCCGGTCGACTCTCTCGACCACGCCAGCTACCAACTGAACTGGGGGGGGAAGATCGCGGTCGACGCGACTCGCAAGACCGCCGCCGAGGGCTACCCCCGGACCTGGCCGCCCGACGTCGTCCAGGACCCTGACGTCGCCGCGGGCGTCACTCGCCGCTGGGAGGAGTTCGGGTTGCCGTGGATCCCTTCCCGCCACCCCGAATCACCCGCCCCCCACGACCGGGGCGCGTAGCCACACAACCGTGACGTCGTCGTACCAAGGCCTAGCCGAGGCGGGGGCCCCTTTTCGCCTCAGTGGCCTGCGGCACGGGACTGGGAGCGGACCGCCTCGAGGAGCGTTTCGATGTAGAGGTTGGTGCGCGCCTCGACAGAGCTCGCCTCCACCTCGTGTTCGACGCGGTTCGCGACGAGCTCGCCGAAGTGTTTCGCGAACGTGGCGAGCTCGTCCTTTGCGTGCTGGACCCCCTCGGCGTCCTGCGCCCGCAGCTTGCGCGCGTACTCCTCGAACAGGGTCACCTGGTGCTCCCACAGCGACCGGAAGCGGCTCGCGGTCTCCTCGCCGAAGTTGCTCCCGAAGAACTCGGTGAGCTTGTCGGTGTTCGTCTTCACGAGCTCGGATGCCGATGCGGCTGCCTCGTGCTGATCGACGAGGATCGGCTGGGTCACGAGGCCGGTGAAGTACACGTGGTCGGCGAGCCGTCCGGTCAGCTCGGTGAGCAGCAGCGCGGCCTGCGTGTCGATACTGCCCTGCACGGCCGCCGTGCGGGCAACTCCTCCGGCGAGGGTCTCGGCGAAGGCGGTGGCGTGCTCGAGGCCGGGCTCGAGGTTCAGATGCCAGTCGGGCCCTCGGGCCTGCGCGTCGACGATCGCGAGCTGGCTCTCGACCAGCTTCGTGAACTCATCGGTGACAAGGGCGGCGTCGAGGTTTCCGTGCGTGAGGTCGCGCGAGATGAAGACGCCGAAGTCCTGCGCAAAGCGTCGCAGCTCATCCCGGTTCTGCGTCTGCTTGGCCGGGTCCTCCGCTACCGTGCCCTGCGCGTAGTCGACGACGCGGGTCACCTGGAACTTCCAGCGTTCCTCGAAATCCTCCAGGGTCTTGCGGTCGTAATGGGTGCCGAGGAGGTGGTGGACGAGGGTCGTGGAGTTCTCCTCGAGGGTGTGCCCCGCCGCCTCCACGTCCTCGTGCTTCCCACCGGCGATCCAGGCGTGCGTGAGCAGGCTGGTGAGGATGACGTGGCCCCGCAGGGTGAGGTCGAACCCGTCGAGCATCTCGGCGGCCTTGCTGGCCGTGTCACCGTCGAGACGCTTGTGCTCGTCGATCGCGGTGGCGATGGTGTGAGCGAGCTCCTGGGTCTCCCCCGTGCCCTTGCGCAGCTCCTCGGAGGCGAACGAATCCGTGGGATGCTTGGTGGCTTCCTCGATCGGGGGAGGGGCTGCTTTCTCGATGTCCGTTTCCCCCGTGCTCCCGCAGGCAGTGGCGAACAGGGCGAGCGCCGCAGCGGCGGCCGTCATTCTCGTCACGGACTTGCTCAGGCTCATGTCGCTTTCCCCGGCCGGCGCATCAGCCTCCCCGGCCAGGTGGGCACGTCGCGCGCTTCAACCCGTCCCGAAGTAGCCTGACCGCCGCGTGTGGGAGACGGTAGGAGCGGCCTTGGCCTGCCCAAGACCCGCGACGGAGGCGGGAGGGACTGATCCATGAACGGCCCGCTGACGAGTCCCGTCCCACGCCTCGCAGCCGGGCGATTCCTCTCCATGATCGCGTTCGAGCACTCGGTGTTCGCGCTGCCCTTCGCACTTCTTGCCGTCTGGGCAGCCACAGACGGGCGGCCCGCTGCAGGCGACGTCGGTTGGGTCGTTGTGGCCATGATCGCGGCGCGGACCTTCGCGATGGCGACCAACCGCATCGTCGATCGCGAGTTCGACGCTCTCAACCCTCGCACTGCGAAGCGCGAGCTCGTGACTGGTGCGGTCACGCTTGGCACGGCTTGGACCGGGACGCTGCTCAGCGTCGCCGCCTTCGTCGTCGCCGTCAGCCAGCTTCATCCCATCGTGTGGCCCCTCGCCCCGATCGCGCTCGCAGCACTCGCCCTCTACCCCTACCTCAAGCGCTGGACCTGGGCCTGCCATTTCGGCCTCGGCTTGGCCCAGTCGGTCGCGCCGGTCGGGGCCTGGCTTGCGGTCTCCGGCGAGTGGAGCGCGGCAGCGGTCGCTCTCGGACTGTCGGTGGGGCTGTGGATGGCGGGGTTCGACCTGATCTACGCCACCCAGGACGTGGCCGTCGATCGGCGCCTCGGCGTGCACTCCATCCCGGCGGACTTCTCGGTGTCCGCTGCTCTCACGCTGGCCCGGGTGGTGCACGTGGGGACGGTCGGACTGTGGGTCGCCTTCGGGCTTCTCGACGGCCGCGGCCCGCTGTGGTGGGGGGCGGCGGCTGGCGGGGCGCTAATGCTGGCCTACGAACACCATCTTGTTCAGCCCGACGACCTCTCCCGAGTCGACCGTGCCTTTTTCACAGTGAATGGATGGGTGGCGATCGGTGTCGGGCTGCTCGGAATCCTTGACACGGCGGTGGTCACGTGAGCGGGACCTCAGCTGGAGCGGCCCACCGCAGGCCATGGATCGTGGGGGTCACGGGCGCCTCCGGCGCCATCTACGCCCGGCGGCTACTACAGACCCTGCTGGCCGATTCGCACGACGTCGACCTCATCGTGTCCAACTCTGCCCGGGTCGTCCTGCGGGACGAGGAAAAGGCCGACGTCGAGGACACGACCTGGCGTTCGGACCTGCGCGGCTGGCTCGGAGTAGAGGACGCCACGCTCGAACGGGTCTCATGGTGGCGGAGCGAAGACATGGCCGCCGGACCTTCCTCGGGCTCGTACCCCACTCGCGGGCTGCTCGTTGTGCCGTGCTCGATGGGTACCCTCGCCGCCATTGCGGGAGGCGCGAGCTCGAACCTCGTCCAGCGGGCGGCCTCGGTGAGCTTGAAAGAGGCTCGTCCCACCCTGTTGCTGTTCCGTGAAGCGCCACTCAACCGTATCCACCTCACGAACCTCCTGACTGCACACGATGCGGGGTGCCGCATCGTCCCCGCTGCTCCCGGCTTCTACCATGAACCCACCGACCTCATGCAGCTCGTCGACTTCGTTGTCGGACGGGTCCTCGACGCAGTGGGGGTCAGCCACGATCTCTACCAGCGCTGGCGCGTGGAAGGTTGAGCACCCGGCGCGCCTCGTGGCGTCGTGCCCGACACGCGACCTCTCGTTGCCTGAGATCGACCAAGCGCGGCGGTTTTGGCGCAGGCCGGGTGGTTAGGGGAACATGGAGGATCATGAGCATCTCCCGAGAAGACCCTGCCCGGGCGGCGCCTGAGGCCGGTGGGAAGGCCCAGCGGTGGCGATCAGAGGACGGCTGAGTGAAATAGAGGCGAAGGTCGAAGCGGGAGAGCGGCTCGACCACGACGACGGCGTTGCGCTCTACGCCTGCAACGACCTCGCCTGGCTCGGTGCGCTCGCCCGGGAAGCCCAGCGCAGTCGGAGCGGTGAGACGGTCATGTTCAACGTGAACCGTCACCTCAACCTCACCAACGTCTGTGTCGCCTCCTGCAAGTACTGCACCTTCGAGCGCAAGCCGGGGCAGTTCGACGCGTACACCATGCGGGTCGACGAGGCGGTCGGGCTCGCCAAGCAGATGGAACCGGAGGGCCTGACCGAGCTGCACATCGTGAACGGCCTGCATCCGAACCTGCCGTTCGAGTACTACCCGAACACGCTGCGAGCTCTGCGGGAGGCGCTGCCGCACGTGGCGCTGAAGGCCTTCACTGCCACTGAAATCGACTACTTCACACAGCTCACAGGTCGAAGCGCCGACGACATCATCGACGAACTCATCGACGCCGGTCTCGACTCGCTCACGGGCGGCGGCGCCGAGATCTTCGCCTGGGAGGTACGGCGGCGCATCGTGGACCACTCCACCCACTGGGAGCGCTGGAGCGAGATCCACCGCATCGCCCATGCGAGGGGACTCCGTACCCCCGCCACCATGCTGTACGGGCACATCGAGGAACCTCGTCACCACGTCGACCACGTCCTGCGCCTGCGCGCCTTACAGGACGAAACCGGTGGATTCCTGACCTTCATTCCGCTGCGCTTCCACCCCGAAGGCAGCCGCATACAGCGCCCCATCGCCACCGGGGCAGAGGCCATGCGGGTCTTCGCCGTCTCACGCCTCCTGCTCGACAACTTCGAGCGACTGAAATGCTTCTGGGTCATGCACGGCTTGACGCTGTCCCAATTGCTGCTCGAGTTCGGTGTAGACGATCTGGACGGCTCAGTGGTCGAGTACAAGATCACGCACGACGAGGCAACTCCCGACGTGTTGTCGCGCGGCGACCTGCTGCGCCTGATCCGCGAAGCAGGCCGGGTACCGGTTGAACGCGACACCCGTTATCGGGTCCTGCGGACCTATGCGCGGGAAGCTGGCCGCGATGAGCCCGGGGGGGGAGCTTCGTTCGAGGTCGCCTCTCTTCCGCTGTTGAGCGGGGCCGGGCCCGCCGGGGAGGCGGCGAAGCCGCCGGGCGGAGGGTGACAATGGAGCCTGTCCGACGCCCACGGGTCGGTCACATTCAGTTTCTCAACTGCCTCCCGCTGTACCACGGCCTCGTTCGCTCGGATGCGCTTCTCGATCTGGAGCTGCGCAAGGGGACGCCGACCGAGTTGAACCGGATGCTGCTCGCCGGCGAGCTCGACGTCAGCCCGATCTCGTCGGTTACCTACCTTCGCCATGCCCACCAGCTGCTCGTGCTGCCGGACATCGCCGTATCTGCCGACGGCCCTGTGCGGTCGATCGCGCTCGTTGCCAGCCGCCCCATCGAGCGAATGGATGGCGCGACCATCGCGCTGGCGAACACCTCGGCCACCTCGGTGGCGCTACTCGACGTTCTTCTACGCGAGCGGTGGCGCGTGAAGGTCGAATCCTTCGGTTGCCCCCCGGACCTCGCTCGCATGCTCGAGGAGGCCGACGCTGCCCTCCTCATTGGCGACGATGCGCTCAGAGCCACAGTTGCGGCGTCCCGGGCGCCCACGTCCGACCCCGTCTACGTCTACGACCTGGGACGGGAGTGGAAGGCTCACACTGGTCTTCCCATGGTGTTCGCGGTGTGGGCGGTGCGGCGCGACTGGGCCTTCGCCCACACGGATCTGGTCCGCTCCGTACACCGGGCCTTCCAGTACTCCCTGGCGCACTCCCTCGCAGAGGTCGAGGCGATTGCCGCGGCTGCGGCACGCTGGGAGCCCTTCGACGCGGGCTTTCTCGCCGACTACTTTCGGGGCCTGAGGTTCCGGCTCGGTCCGCGGGAACGTGCCGGTTTGCAGGCCTTCGCCGCGCGTCTCGCCGCCGTCGCCGACGATCCCGCTGAGATCCCACCTCTGGAGTTCGTCGATATGCCGTCCGGGGAGGGACTGCTGGTGCCGGAGTAGGCTGGGAAGCTACGGCCGTTACCGCCGTCGCCGCTCGAGCGGCAACCGGGAAGGAACACGCGTGGCGAATGCTCTCCGCGAGTCTGTTCCCCTCGAGTTGGCCAACCTGCTCGCCCACGCCGCCGACGGCGGGCGAATCGACGAGGAGCAGGCGCTGCTGCTCTACGAGAGGGCGCCGTTCCACGAACTCGGGCAAGCCGCGGACGGCGTGCGCCGACGCCGCTACCCCGACGGCCGAGCGACCTTCATCATCGAGCGGAACGTCAACTACACGAACAAGTGCGTGACGGCATGCAAGTTCTGTGCCTTCTACGCGCCGCCGAAATCTGCCGCCGGCTGGGCGCATGACTGGGCTGAGATCGACCG
>JALYGD010000186.1 GCA_030777265.1 Actinomycetota bacterium
GAGATCGGGGACGCGGTTGGACTGTCCTCGCCATCGTCGGTGCATGCCCAACTCGCGCAGCTCGAAGCGAAGGGCTTTCTGCGTCGTGATCCCACCAAGCCTCGGGCCCTCGAGGTGCGGGTCGACCCGGAGACCGAGCTCGAGGCGCGGCCGCTCACAGCTCGCCACATACCGTTGATCGGTGAGATCGCGGCGGGTGCCCCGCTCATAGCGGAGGAGAGGCTCGAGTCTTTGCTGCCCCTGCCACGCGACCTCGTCGGGGACGGGACCCTGTTCATTTTGCGCGTACGCGGCGAGTCCATGCTTGAAGACGGAGTTCTCCCCGGTGACCTCGTCGTGGTTCGCCAGCAGCAGGGGGTCGAACAAGGGGAGATGTGTGCAGCCCTCATTGAGGGGGAGGCGACCGTGAAGCGGTTCCGCCGCGCGCGCTCGGGCGAGGTCTTCCTCGATCCGGCGAACCCGGCCTACGAACCCATCCGGCTCGATGCGTCCAACGACGTGCAAATTCTCGGCAAGGTCGTTGCCGTCCTACGCAAGCTCTAGGCGCTAGAGCAGGAAGCGGCAGCGAGCCGAGGTCTTGAACGGCAGATGTCGGCCCTCCCGGGTGCCGGGTCTGAAGCAGTGAAACGGTGGACCCGCCAGATCAGACCTCGGGATCCCGAGCGAAGGGGTCGGGCTGCAACAGGTCGCGCATGGCCCGGGCCACGGATTCGTCGACGGTCGCGACGAGGTCGGTGCCGCGGTCGGTGTGCTCCTGCTTGTGGACTGCGCCGCGCCGATGAGCGAGGTTGACGAGAGCGGTCCGCTCGTAGGGGATGGTGACGTTGATGTGGTAGCGGCCGTCGGGCAGGCGCAGCGCGACCCGCGCCAGAAGCTCGCTGATGCCCTTGCCGGTGCGAGCAGACACCGCTAGCGGTTCACTGGCCCCGTTTCGAGCCACCATGCGAGCGAGTCTTGCCACGTCGGCCGGATCGGCGACGTCGACCTTGTTCAGCACGAGCTGCTCGGGTACCTCATCGGCCCCAATCTCGCTGAGTACCTCGCGCACCGCCTCGATCTGGGACCCGGCTTCGGCGCGACTGGCATCCACGACGTGGAGCAGGAGGTCCGCCCGGGTCGACTCCTCCAGCGTCGACTTGAACGCTTCGAGGAGACCCTGCGGCAGATCGCGCACGAAGCCGACCGTGTCAGTGAGGATGACATCGCGACCATCCGGCAGGTCGAGTTGGCGCGCGGTCGTGTCGAGTGTGGCGAAAAGCCGGTCCTGCACGAGCGCGCTGGCTCCGGTCAGCCGGTTCAGAAGCGACGACTTGCCCGCGTTCGTATAGCCCACGAGGGCGACGACCCGAGCTTGCCTGCGCTCCCGGTCCAGGTTCTTCGTGTGCCGCACGCGTTCGAAACTGGCGAGCTCGCCCCGCAGCTTTCGGATGCGACGGTGGATGCGGCGCCGGTCGACCTCGAGCTGCGACTCCCCCGGGCCCCGCGTGCCGACGCGGCCCTCCTGTCTCGACAGCGCTTGTCCCCAGCCGCGCAGGCGTGGCAGGAGGTACGTGAGCTGAGCAAGCTCGACCTGCGCTTTGCCCTCTCGAGAACTGGCGTGCTGCGCGAAGATGTCGAGAATCACGATCGTGCGGTCAAGCACCTTCTGACGGACGCCCTCCTCGAGCGTGCGCTGCTGCGCCGGGCCCAGCTCGCCGTCAAAGACGACTGCGTCGGCCTGGAGGGCATCGAGCACCCCGCGCAACTCGTTGACCTTGCCCTTGCCGATGTAAGTTGCCGGGTCCGGGGCCACGCGTCGCTGAACGATGCGATCGGCGACCTCCGCGCCAGCCGTGCCGACGAGCGCCTCGAGCTCGTCGAGGCTTGCCTCCACCTCCTCGGCGGTGCGGTCCGGCAGGTGGACCCCGACGAGTACGGCCCGCTCGACGGGACGAAAGACCTTCACACCCTCCTGAGGACGTCCCTCCTCAACGACCTCGCGGCGGCGACGGCGAAGCTCCGCCCGGGTCAGGTCCCGGAGGGGCCGGGTCGGGCGGGCCAGATCTGACATCACTTCGGGGTTTGGCCGGAGGTCGAGACCGTCGAGTTGTCCGTCTTCGCTCACGTGGCCTTCTCCGTCGCCGTCTTAGGAGGCCTAAGACGGCTCCTCTCGCGTCGCTCCTGCGGAGCGCCGCTCACGTGTGGGATGCTGCTCATGCGAGGTCGCCTCCGGTCAGTTCGGCGGGTGACCCGGTGGGGGGTCCGAGCTGGCCTGGGCGAGCCATTCCGGATCGAGTTCGCCGGTGGCGATCTCGATCGCGCCGCCCGTCAGCGCCACCGTGGGGTTACGGCCTGGGACGTACCGCACGTGGACGTCCCCTCCGGGGAAGTGCAGAGCCGCCTCATCACCGATCGTGCCGAGGCGGCGTAGAGCGACCAGCACTGCGCACGCACCGCTCCCGCACCCGGCCGTCTCACCTACGCCGCGCTCCCATACCCGGACGCGAACGTCACGCGGTCCAATGACCTCGGCGAACTCGACGTTCGTCCGGTCGGGGAAGCGCGGGTGACGCTCGAGCGCCGCGCCGACGGTGTGCAGCGGTGCTGAGGCAAGCTCGTCGACGACGACGACCGCGTGAGGATTGCCAAACGAGACGGCCGTGAGTCGTACCAGGGACCCATCGACGGACACGGGAACGTCCACGGCCACGTCGCCGGGAGCGTCGAAGGGAACAGCCGTGGGGTGAAAACTCGGTGCGCCCATCTCCACGGTGGCTTCCTCGACCCTGCCGTGCGCCCCGAGCCGAACTGTCACTCTCCTCGTCCCGGCCCCGGTACCGATGTGTACCGCGCCGGCGTCGGACGTCTGCGTGAGGCCATGGTCGACGACATGCTTCGCCGCGACCCGGAGGCCGTTGCCGCACATCGCCGACCTGCTGCCGTCGGCGTTGCGGTAATCCATGTAGGCGTCGCTGCCGGTGCGGCCGCGGGTCAGCCGAAGCACGCCGTCGGCACCCAGACCGCGGCGCCTATCGCACAGGGCTCGTACGAGGGTGGGCTCGACCTGCAACTTGTCGTGCCAGTCGGGCAGCACGATGAAGTCATTGCCGGTGGCGTGCGCCTTCACGAAGTGCATGGTCGCAGGGTACTGGTCGCTACTCATCAGGGGTGCTCAGGTCCATGCCGAGCGAACCTCGTCGGGTGAGGACCACTGCACGCGCGGATCGCTTCGGAACCACGATCGCTGCCGACGTGCGTAGCGCCAGGTCCGATCGGTGATCGCGCTTGCCAAGTCGGCCAGTTCGAGTTTGCCGTCGAGCACCGCGAAGGCTTCGGCGTAACCGATGGCCTGTGCCGCGGTCCGCGACAGCGGCCGCGGCTGACGTCGCAGCGAAGCTGCCTCCTCAAGGAGGCCAGCTGCCACCATCTCAGCCGACCGGTCGGCGATCGCTGACCGCAGCTGAGTCGTGGGGAGGTCGAGACCGCGGACCTCGAGACCTGGGTAGATGGACTCGTGGCGGTCCCAGACCTTCGCGAACGAGGAGAACTTCTGGCCGGTCAACTCCATGACCTCGAGGGCTCGAACCACCCTGCGTACGTTCGCTGGTTCGATCTTCGCGGCCGCCAGCGGGTCGACCGCCGCCAAGGCGGCATGTGCAGCTGCTGGGTCGTTGAGGTGTCGTGTCTCCAGAGCTGCTCGGACTGCAGGGTCGGTGGGGGGGAAGCGCAAGCCATCGACGAGCGCGCGAAAATAGAGTCCGGATCCGCCGACGAGCAGTGGTAGCCGCCCGCGTGCGAGGATGTCCTCGATGGCTGCCCGTGCCGCTTTCTGGAACCAGGCCACGGTGGCGTCGCGCCAGGGTTCGAGGACGTCGACGAGGTGATGGGGGACCGCTGCGCGCGTGTCGGCAGACGGTTTCGCGGTGCCGACGTCCATCCCGCGATAAACGGTGAAGGCGTCAGCGGCCAGGATCTCCACTGACCTTTCCTGCAGCTTGTGGCGCGCGAGCTCGACCGCGAGGGCGCTCTTGCCCGTCGCCGTGGGCCCCACGAGTGCGAGGATTCGAGGGGCCTCACGATTGGCCTCCCGCTGAGCCATCAGCCGCGTGGGTCGCCAGTGCGGGGCACGACCCCGTCGTGCTCGTGACCGGGGAGCGCGAGGTCATAGCGGTCGGTGGCGAGTTCGTCCTCGGGGATGCAATGTGCGACGACCTGACCGACGCCGCGTGGGGAGCGGTAGCCGAGGAGCACGGGACGGAGCAGTGCGCTTGCGCACGCTCCGTGTAACACGGCGAGTGGCGCCCAGCCGAGGCTGTGCACGCGGTCGGCCTCCCGGGGGCCCAAATCGCGGAGGGCACCGAGGTCGCCGTCTTCGAATGCGGCCACGACAGCAGCGTCCCAATCGGGGGCGCTGGCGATGGAGTGGGCTGGGCTGCCTTCGTGAAGGCCTGCGGAAAGGTCGCCAGGGCAGAGGACCGCCGTGAGTCGCTCCGCGTCGCGGGCAGCCTCCGCGATGCTCGCGCCAACGCTCACGAGTACGTCGAAGTCAGCGCCCGCCGGCACGTTCAGTGGTACCACTGGCATGAGACGGCGGGAAGCGTGCAGCTGCAGTGCGAGCACAGAGTGGCTGATACCCAGGGGATCACCGCGGAACATCGGGTACTGCGTCAGCCGCGACAGATGCTCGAGCGTCTCGGTGTCGACCGGCAGTTGAATCTCCGGTTCCTGGACGCCGAGCGGTGCGAGGGATGCGACGGCTTGGTCGTACACGCCGCGGGTGCCCGACGCGACCATCACAGCCAGGTCGAACGACGGGAGGGCCGCGACGGCTGCGCGTGCGAAGCGTCGCAACTCCCGGATGTCCTCGCGAATCTCCGGGGGCTGCTCGTGGGAGGCCTCCGGCAGCATAAGAGGCGCAGCGGGCAGCACGACCGCGCCAGCAAGCGAGCGGCTGGTCACCCTGAGTCGGCGGGGACGGGGCGCCCCGAGGTCGTCGCTCGATCAGATCCGGCGCTGTGAGCGTTGGCGGTGTGACGAACCGACCGCGGTGCTCCCGCTACCACGTAGTTGACCGCAACCTCGAGGACGGGAACGACGACGAAGTCACCCGGCCCGTAGCCCGCTCCGACCGGGAGGTGGACGAGGTGATTGCCGCGGGTGCGGCCCGAGTAGCGGTTCGGGTCGCGCTTCGAGGGTGACTCGATGAGGACCTCGACGTCGCGTCCGAGGAACGTCGCATGTGCCCGTTGCGACGCTTCGCGGGTCACCACCTCGAGCCGCTGGTAGCGGTCCTTCGTGACCTCGGGTGGGACCTGGTCAGGCATCGTGGCTGCATCCGTGCCGGGGCGAGGGGAGTACTGAAAGGTGTAGGCCTGGTCGAATCCGACGCACTCGCAGACCTTGAGGGTCTCCCTGAAGTCGTCCTCCGTCTCGCCTGGGAAGCCGACGATGATGTCGGTGGTAATCGCACAGCCGGGGACCATCTCGCGGGCGCGTGCGACGAGTTCGAGGTAGCGCTCCTGGCGGTAGCTGCGCCGCATCGCCTTGAGGATACGGTCGGAACCCGACTGCAGCGGCAGGTGGAGATGCTCGCAGACGTTTGGTGTGGCTGCCATGGCGTTGAGCACGTCGAGGGTGAAATCGCGTGGATGGGGCGAGGTGAACCGGACCCTCTCGAGGCCCTCGACTTCGCCCAGTTCGCGCAGCAGTTCAGCGAACATCGCTTTGCCGTACTGGTCACGGCCATAGCTGTTCACGTTTTGTCCGAGCAGACTGACCTCGACGACGCCGTCGGCCGCAAGCTCGTGGACTTCGGTCACGACCTCGCCGATTCGTCGACTCCTCTCGGGGCCCCGCAGCATCGGCACGATGCAGAACGAGCACGTGTTGTTGCAACCCACGGAGATCGACACCCAAGCGTGGTGGCGGACGCCACGTCGCGCTGGCAGCGCGGAGGGGAACACCTCGATCTGCTCGAGGATCTCGACGACCGGCAGCGACTGGAGCTCGGCTTGGGCGAGCAGCCGCGGCAGGTCGACGAGGTTGTGCGTGCCGTAGACGACATCGACCCAGGGTGCCCGTTCGGCGACCTTGCCCCGGTCCTTTTGAGCGAGACAGCCGGCCACGACGATCTGCAGGTCGGATCGTTGCTGCTTGACCGGCTTGAGCCGGCCCAGCGCCCCGTAGAGCTTGTTGTCGGCGTTCTCCCGGACCGCACAGGTGTTGAACAACACCAGGTCTGCGGAATCCTCATCGGCAGCGGGCCGATAGCCGAGGGTCTCGAGGATCCCGGCGGCCCGCTGCGAGTCGTGCTCGTTCATTTGGCACCCGAAGGTGCGGATGAAGTATCGACGTCCCATGAGTGGTTGGAACCCGCGTGCTTGTGGGGGCAGGTTGGGGCATGGCCTCCTGGCGAGCCGTCAGGCTACCGGAGACGCTCAGACTCGCCTTGGCTCCTCGACATTCGGGTCATCGACTCGCATCGGCACCTCGTGGCCGTAGGGCTCGGCTTCTACGTCCCCCTGGCCGCGCCCCGCCGCGACGAGGAGAAAGGCGATCGTGCCGACACTTGCAGCGGAGACCGCACTGCGAGGCACGAGGAGAAAGAAGGCGAACAGGATGGTGAGGGCGAGGTAGCCGAACGCGGAGCGTGCCGGCGAGCGCCCCGTGAAGAGCCCAGCCGCGAGCGCGAGGCCCGGCACGCCAATCACGATCCAGGCCTGCAGGGTTGTCATGCGGCACCTCCCGTCCACTCGCAGGCTACCCGTCGACGCGCGACGAGCGGTCATGGCTTGCCCGGGAAGGGCGGGAGGCCCGGACAGTCGGAGGAACAAGGACCACGACGGAGGCGGGCGGGAACGTTGCGGTACGACCCTCCTTCGTGGGCGACGCTCGGGCCAGGGAGGCGCCGTCCTTGTCGGCGTCAGCGCTCGGCGACTCGCCTCGGTTCGCGGTCGTTGAAGATCGCCTGCCGCGCGACTCTGCGAGCCAGCGACTCCTCATGTCCGCGGCGTGCCAGGTAGCCGATCAGACGTCGATAGGCGGTCTGGGCGTCCACCCCCCGCAGTTTGGCGGCACGGGTCACCGCGACCGAGTAAGCGGCCGCCTCGGGGTCGCAATCCCCGACCGTGGCCAGTGCCGCAGCGACGATGTCAGCGGGCAGGCCACGCTTGTCGAGGTCAGCCTGGATGCGTCGCGGCGCGTGCCCCTTGCTCCGGGCTTCTTCGACCAGGGCTCTGGCGAAGGCGCGGTCATCGACCGTGCCGTCGCTGCGGCAGCGGTCGAGGGCCGCCTCGACGATCGCTGTGGAGTATCCGCGGCGAGCCAGCGCCTCGCGCAGGCGCTGCTCGGACTTCGGCGCCTGCCCGGTCGACCGCCGCGCATAGGCGGCCGCCTCGGCGACCCGATCCTCGAGGTTCGGCTCACGCCCTTGACCCGTCGCCGTCTTAGGAGACCTAAGGCTCCTCTCGCGTCGTTCCTGCGGAGCGCCGCTCAGCTGGCTCGGAACGGGCCCGGTCAGCCCCTGTGCAGGGGCTTCCTCGCGCTGCGTCCGTGCCGGTGTCCGATCAACGCCTCGCGTGGCGAGCCAGGCTTCGGCGCTTTGGAACGGCACTTCGGGTGGGACGCAGGAGGAGCTGTCTTGGAGTTCGGAGCGGTCTGCGCAAGACCGCGACGGAGCCGGAAGGGACTGATCGGGGCCTTCGATGTCCACGACGCCTCACCTCTGTTCGTTGGAAGCTGCGACAGGATCGACGGTGGAGGTTGAGGCGGCAACGGTGATACCAAGTGCCTCCTTAGCCCTCTTCTCGATCTCGCGCGCGATATCGTCGTGTTCCTTCAGGAACTGACGCGCGTTCTCGCGACCTTGGCCGATCTGCTCACCCTCGTACTGGTACCAGGCACCGGACTTCCTGATGATTCCGGCGTCCACGCCAACGTCGATGATGGAACCTTCCCGCGAGATGCCCTCCCCGT
>JALYGD010000187.1 GCA_030777265.1 Actinomycetota bacterium
GACGATTGTTCGCCCTCCTGCGACCGGAAGTCGAGTGCACTACCGTGGCGTGCGGCGGTCACCTTCGTCCCGTGTGCCGCGACCCGCCAGCAGGAGGTCGCGCATGGCAGGCCCGGACCGATACGACATCCTGATCATCGGCGGTGGAACCGGGGGTTACTCGTGCGCCCTGCGGGCGGCGCAGCTGGGGATGTCGGTCGGGCTGGTCGAAAAGCACATCGTCGGCGGCACCTGCCTGCATCTCGGTTGCATCCCCACGAAGGCGCTGCTGCAGACCGCGGAGGTGGCCGAGCACGCCAAGGAGGCGGGGGAGTTCGGCGTGCAGGCGACCTTCGAGGGGATCGAGGTCAGGGCCGTCCACGAATACAAGAACGCCGTCGTCGGGAGCATGACGCGGGGCTTGCAGGCGACGCTGAAGAGCCGTGGGGTCCGGGTCATCAGGGGCCACGGCCGGCTCGTCGACGCCCGCACCGTCGATGTCGAGGGCGAGGACGGGGGCCGCTACACCGCAGACGCCATCGTGGTCGCCCCAGGGTCGGTGCCACGAGAGATCCCTCCGGCCCCCTACGACGGGACGCGCATCATCCATTCGGATCACGCGCTCAGCCTCGACTTTGTCCCGGAACGGGCTCTCGTCCTCGGCGCTGGCGCGGTCGGCATGGAGTTCGCCTCGATCTGGCGCGCCTTCGGCAGCGAGGTGATGGTCGTCGAGATGGAGGAGCGTCTGCTGCCCCTCGAAGACCCGGACGTCTCGCGAGAGATCCAGCGGCAATTCCGGCGGCAAGGTATTCAGTCGATGACGGGCGCAACCCTCACCTCCGTCGCCATCGGCGAGGCAGGAGTGGTCGCGACGATCGCCATGGAGGGCGGGGAGGAGCAGGTCGGGGCCACCATCCTGCTCGTCGCGGTCGGAAGACGACCTCGCACGGAGAACGTCGGCCTCGAGGAAGTCGGAGTCGAGCTCGAGAAGGGGTTCATCAAGGTCGACGAGTACTGTCGCACGAACCTCGAGGGCATCTGGGCCGTCGGTGACGCCATACCCACCCTCGGGCTCGCACACGCCTCGTTCATGGAAGGGATCCTCGTCGCCGACCAGCTGTACGGCCTCGACGTCATTCCGATCGACTATGCAGGCGTACCCCGCGTCACCTTCTGCCATCCCGAGGTTGCCTCGGTCGGGCTCACGGGGCCGCAGGCGCAGGCGCGCGGCCACGAGGTCGAGGTGAAGAAGTTTCCGTTCCAGCACATCGCCAGAGCCCAGATGATGAAACAGTCGGGCCTCGTGAAGCTCGTCGCCGCAAGGGACGGGCAGGTTCTCGGCATCCACCTCGTTGGTCCTCGGGCCACCGACCTCATCGCCGAGGCAGAGCTCATCTACAACTGGGAAGCGTTGCCGATCGACGTTGCCCGCTTCATCCACCCCCATCCCACCTTGAACGAGGCGATCGGAGAAGCCCATCTCGCGCTCGCTGGCCGGGGTCTCCACTCGAGCTGATCACAAGGCACGGCCCGGGAAGGGCCGCAAGGCCCGGGCGGGCGGGCCAGAGTTGGAAGGGCCGCAAGGCCCGGGCGGGTGGGGAGATGCAATAGGGCAAATGGGAAACGAGAAGGGAGAACGGTGGCCACGGAAGTGCGACTGCCCGAGATCGGTGAGTCGGTCACCGAGGGCACGATCATCGGCTGGCTGGTACGGGAAGGCGAGCGGGTCGAGGAAGACCAGCCGCTGTTCGAGATCTCCACCGACAAGATCGACACCGAGGTGCCGTCGCCAGCCCGCGGCGTTCTGAAGGAGATTCGCGCGCAGGTCGACGAAACGGTCGAGGTAGGCGAGGTCGTAGCCGTCATCGCGGACGAGGCCGAGGTCGGGGCGGGGACCGGCGCCCCCTCGCAGGCTGGCGAAGCAGCGGCGGAGGCTGACGTGCGGAGCGGGGAGGATGCGCTCGAGGCTGACGAAGAGGCCGAGGGCGAGTCAGCCCGGCCGGCGCTCGAGGCCGAGGGTGACGCCGAGACGGCGGGAGCCCAGCCCGACGAGGAGGAGGCTGCGATCTTCGAGCCCGAGCGGGCAGAGCCTCCCGCGACTCGGCGGGCCGCCGCCGACGGGGAGGTGCGCGGGAAGGGTCAGCTCGTGTCTCCACTCGTGCGCCGGCTGGTCGAGGAGCACGAC
>JALYGD010000188.1 GCA_030777265.1 Actinomycetota bacterium
CCTTCAGTTTCAGGCGTCGATGGGGCGGACTGCCTGGACGGCGAGTTCGATGCGCACGTGCGGCCCACCGGGAACCCTCCGCTCTCCAGCGCCTGGTTCCAGGTTAGCCCCCAGTCCTCGCGGTCAACCTGAGTCGTGGCCGAGAGAAACGCTGCCACCAACTGCTCGGACCCCTTCGCGGTGCGTGACCCGATGCCGCTGTACGCGTTGTCTACGGCGGGCGCCGTACGAGGTCGCCCGAGGAGAAGAGGGAGGTCGCGCGCTGAACGCCGGAGGCCGCAGGCGCCACAGCTTCCGTGCCCCCCCAGCTTGGAAGGTCCGCCTCGCGATGGCGACCTGGTACTCCTTCGTCGTCGTCGTGATCGGGCTGCGCCGCCTGCCCCTGCCCGAACTCGTCCAACGGCTGGGACGGAAAGGGCCGAGCATGCGCCCTGTCCAGGAGCCGGCATGGCTCGGCCACGTGGTGTGGCGGGTACTGCACGTGGGGCGGTGGCGGCCCCGCTGCCTGCTTACCGCGCTCGTGTTCCTGAGGTTGCTGCGCCTGCAGGGTCGCCAGGCCGAACTCGTCATCGGCCTGCCGGACGCGCCTACGAACCGCGATGCGCACGCCTGGGTCGAGTTGTCCGGTGTCGACGTCGGCCCGCCACCAGGTCAGGCAGGGCACGTCGAACTGGTGCGCTACGGCTGATCAGCCGGCCGGAGGATCGCGGCCTGGCCGGTTCTGGGGAGCGCGTCAGCGGGCGCTGATGTCGACGACGCGGTCGACCACCTCGGGCAGCCGTTCGAACCCCCGGGGTCGGACGAGGTCCCAGAGTGGCACGCGGGAGGCGAGGTCGACGAGTTGGCCGAACCGGCGCTCCGCCTGAGCGGGAAGGCGGAAGCTCTGCGCCCACAGGTCAGGGACCGCCCGCAGCGGATCGACGCGAGCAACCTCGCAGCGGTCCGAACCCGGCCGCAGGAAGACGACGGCGCGGATCGGGACCGGCTCGCCGTCCCCGCGCGCGCAGTCGTCGAGGGCGAGGTGGATCCGCGCGGCATCCTGCGCGACGGTGCGCGCCGATGGGACCGGCACGTGGGGGTGCACGTCCCGCCGCAGCCGAAGCATGGCGGGGCCCGGCAGCACGAGCGGTAGATCCTCGACGCGGCAGCAGGTCATGTCTTCGGCGAGCAGGCGGTAGCCGGCGGCGACGAAGGCGCCGGCGAGAGTTGTCTTGCCGAAGCGTCCCGGGGCGGTGACGAGGACCGCGCCGCCGTCCACCTCGACCGCAGCCGCATGCAGGGGCACGTCGCCACGGGTGGCGAAGCACAACAACGCCGGTATGCCCCAGATCCGCTCTTCGCGGCGCACGGTCGCGTCGGTCAGCGGTGCGACGATGCGAGGTACACCGGGATCGATCCCGAACCAGCCGACACCCTCGACCCAGAAGTCATAGTGGTTCTCGTCGCCGGACAATTGCGCGTGGATGGGACGCGCCTCGGTAGGGGTCCAAGACACGAGCAACGGGGCGGGGCGGGGCGGCCCGACGTCGGACTCGACGACCTCGAGCGGGTCGCCCCCGCCCCGGCGGGTGTAGACGAACGGCACGGCGGAGTGCACCGCGAAACCGAAGCAGCTGCCTTGGGCAGTGACTTCGTCGCCTACGCCCACCCCAGCAACGACCGCCCCACTAGCAGCCATCCGGGTCGCACACCTCCACAAGCGCACGAGCATGGAGAGCCGCCACAAAGGCCTCTATGTCGCGCTCGATGGTAGTCGGCGGGTCGTCGAGGCGTGGCCGCAGGCGCTCCACGAGTTGGGGTAGGGGGCACGGGGTCTGGAGCAGCTCCCAGATCACCGAACCCACACTGTTGAGGCCGAAGTAGCCGGCGCTGTCGAGATCGAGCAGTACTGCCCGCTCGTCGCCGAGCTGGCGGTGGACGACACCGGACCGGCGGCGGATGACAGCCGTCGAGTCCAGCGTCCCGCTCAATAGTGGCTCAGCGTTCCCCGACGCAGCTCCCGTTCCAGCGCGAGCCGGAACGCTGACGTTCCCACTGCCAGAGAGGCCGCGGCCATCGGCAGGAGCATCAGCACGTCGGAAGCGATCTGCGGCCATCCCATACCTCCAAGCAACGCGTTGCGTGTCGCGTCGAGCGTGATCGTCAAAGGGTTGTACTGCATGAGCGTCTGCGTCCATGCCGGCAGCAGCTGGACGGGGAAGTAGGCGCCTGAGGTGGCGGTCAACATCGCCACCCCGAATCCGACCGCTCCCGAGCCCCGCCGGAACGTGAGCACCGCGGCCGCGCTCGTCAGCCCCAGCCCCCACACGACCGGGATGAACGCTGCGAGGACGGCGAGCGCCGGGCCCAGTTGCTCGAACGCGAAGCCCACGTGGTAGATCGCAGCGACGAGGGCCAGGAAGACGACGGTGCGCAGCGGTACGTAGACGAGATCGTAGATGGCCGAGCCAAGCTGGATGGTGGCGATCGTTGTCGGGGTGAGCAGCAGAGACTCCAAGGTGCCCATGAGCTGCTCCTCGCGGACGACGGCGACGACCCGGCCGAGCCCGACCTGGACGAAGCCGCTGACCGCGATGCCCACGGTGACGAACTCGAGATACGAGACCGGGCGGCCCCCGGCCGCCGGCAGGACTGCCGGGTCGACCATGAGGCCGACGAAGGCGAAGAGCGCGATCTGGACCAGCAGGCTCAGCCAGTCCGTGACGAACGCGAGCCGGTAGCTGAGTAGGACGAGGAGGTCTCGCCGGAAGAACGCCGAGATCTTGCGAGCCTCGGCCACGAGGAGCGCCAGCCGGCCGGTCGGGTCGCGGGGAGCGGAGGCGACCACGGCCTCAGGCGCTGGCCGGGATGCCAGGTCGTCGTGGACGCTGTCGAGCAGGGCGCTCATCGAGTCGCCGCTGTGGGGACCGGGTGCGTCAGGCGCAGGAGCGCGGCCTCGACGAGTGACTGCTCTTCACGGCAGGCGAGGAGTATCAGCCCCTCCATGGCTACCGCGCCGAGGGCGTCGCCAAGAACCACCTCGTCGCGGAGGCGGAGCAGGAAGTGCTCGGCGTCGGCAGTCGCGTCGACGCAGCCCATGGGGCCGATGGCATGTCGCAGGCGCTCGAGCACCGGTCGGGCGCAGAGCGCGCGGACGCGGACACGGATGAGGAACTGCTGTGTGGTCACGCTCGCCACGAGTTCGGGCACGGTGCCGGTGAATGCCACGCGCCCGGCTTGGAGGACCGTCACCGCGTGGGCGAAGCCGCGGATCTCGTCGAGGCGTTGGGTTGCCCACAGCACCGCCGCACCCGCCTCGGCCTGATCCGCGACGAGCGCCCGGACGCGCTGCGCCCCTTCGGGATCGAGGTCGTGGGTCGCCTCGTCGATGACCAGCACGGACGGGCCGCCGAGCAGGGCGCGGGCGACCGCAAGCCGCCGCTGCATCCCCTGCGAATACAGCCCGACCCGCTTCTTGGCTGCCTCCTTCAGGCCCACCGCGTCGAGGCACTCCCTGGCCCGCTCGAGCCCCGCCGTTCGGCGCAGGCCATGGAGGCGGGCGAAGAACACAAGGTTCTCCAGACCGGAGATGCGCAGGTAGAAGCTCCGTGTGCCTGACGGCACGACTCCCACCGCCCGTCGCACGACGCGGCTCGTCAAGCGCGGGGTGTGACCCGCCAGCCGCACGAAACCCGCGTTTGGACGCTGCAGCCCGGCGACGACGCGCAGCAGCGTGGTCTTGCCCGCGCCGTTCGGCCCGAGCAGCGCATGCACCTCACCAGGACGGACGACGAGGTCGACCCCTGCAAGGGCTGTGGCGGAACCGAAACGGCAGACGACGCCGCGAAGCTCGACGACCGAGGGCGGGGCCTCCCCTCGCAGGGTTCGTTCGCCCCGCGACTCGCCGTCGCTCAGGAGAGGGCGAAGAGGGCGCCGAGCGGTAGCGAGACGTTCGCCCACAGATACTCCGGCTTCAGTCCCGCTGGACTGGATGAGCCTGCTAGGAGGGCGAGGAACCGCCAGGGAACTCGGCCAAAGGGAAGTTGCCCGTCGAGCCTGAATTCCCGGGGGGCCACGACTTCGGCGCGAACGTGTGGTCGGCGATCGAGCCGAAGTCCTCTATCGAGGGAGCTTCGTAGAGCATGCTGTCCCCTTCCGGTGCGACAACGGGCAGATCCCGGCCTCACATATTGCGCAGCGAAAGGATCTGACAACGCCGCGTAGCCAGCTAGTGACACCTGTCCCTGGCTGAGTCCCACCCTTGCTTCCAGCATCTCGAGCGAGATCGCCCAAGTGCGACGCAGAGGTGACAGGCATGTCGGGGACGCCCGGGTGGGAACAGGATGGCGTCGCTCCCGGCGCGACCAGAACGGACGGCCTCTCGCCCGCCGCGCAGGCACGCGTCCGGGTTCCTCACGAGACGAAGGGACGCGACCTCATCCCGCGGCGGGCCCTCGGCCGCATGCTCCTCGCGACTCTCGGTGGGAGCGGGTGCGATCGGTGGGAACTCGACGCCATACTCGGGCGACCAGCGGGGGTCGGTCTCGTCGAGGCAGCCGACCGTCACGGCGTTGTCGGCTATCTCCGCGAGGCTGCGCGTCAGGCTCCCTACGTACACGCCCAGGTCGCGGAGGTGCTCGACAGCTTCTACGAGCAGGCCGTGCGCACCCACCTGCGCGCCCTGGCCGACCTGGCACTGATCGGTCGCGTGCTCGATGGAGGTGGTGTGCCGTGGACCGTCGTGAAGGGACCGGTCCTGGCCGAAACCGTCTACTCCCGCTTCGACCTGCGCGCCTACCGCGATCTCGACGTGCTCGTCGCTCCGGCGGCGTTCCCCGACGCTTTGCGCGCACTGGAAGCAGCCGGTGCGAGCCTGTACGA
>JALYGD010000189.1 GCA_030777265.1 Actinomycetota bacterium
AGACCGAGTGGGGCTATTCGATCGACCGGCGTGAGTACGCGCTCCCGCCGGTCGACCTCGATGCTTCGGAGATCACCGCGCTCGCGCTCGCGCTCGAGGTGACGCGGGCTCAGGACGCGCGGCTGGGTCTCGCGAAGCTTGGCGCCCTCGCCCCTGATCCCGAGCCCGGCGCGCCACCGCCGACCCGAGTCGAGGTCGGTGTCGGCCCCCTTGACGGCGTTGCCGATGCCCTCGTCGAGCGTCGACGCCTCCGCTTCACCTACCGCAGCGCCAGCGGCGCACCCTCAACGCGCACCGTCGACCCCTACGGCCTCGTCCAACGGCGCGGCGTCTGGTACCTCGTAGGCCGCGACCACGACCGCGATGCGCTGCGCGTCTTCCGTCTCGACCGCCTCACCGCCTCTCCTGTCGCAGTCGGGGAGGCCGGCGAGTACGCCGTTCCCGAAGGCCTCGACTTCGTCGCCCTCACCGCAGGCCCCTCGGGCAAAGGAATGGATATCGCGCTCGCGGTCGCACCCACGGTCGCCTGGGAGATGGCGAGTCGAGGAGGGAGCGTGACCGGCGAGCGACCCGACGGCTGGGTGGACGTGACGTTCCGCGACGCGGACCCGGAGCGGCTCGTGCCTTGGCTGCTGGGTTTCGCTGCCGATGTCGAGATCCTCGCTCCAGTGAAGGTGAGGGCCGAGGCGGTTCGACGGCTACAGGCGTTGACCGGCCAGCACCCATCACCGTTGTCGAGTTCCACGGTGGGGGGTGCGAGTGGCGGCGGCTGACACGGTCGCGCGACTGCTCACCCTCGTGCCGTGGCTGCTCGAGCGGCCAGGGGCAACCGTCGCCGAGACGGCGCAAGCCTTCGGAGTCGACCGCCGCACCATCCTGACCGACCTCGACACCATCGGCTATTGCGGTCTCCCCGGTCTCGGCGGTGGCGATCTCTTCGAAGTCAGCGTCATCGAAGACCGCATACTCGTGGAGATGGCCCATGAGCTGCGCCAACCCTTGCGGCTCAGCCCGCGGGAGGCGCTGGGGCTCATCCTCGCTGGCGAGGCCGCGGCCGCAGCACTCGAGGAGGAACTGCCTGCCCTTCGCTCGGCACTCTCCGCGATAAAGGCGGCGGCTGGCGTCCCGCCAGGGGTTAGGGTCGAGCTCGAAGAAGACGGCTCGAAGTGGCTGCCCGCCCTACGCGAGGCGCTCGAGTCCTGTAGGCGCGTCCGGCTCCACTATCGCGGCCGCGGTGACGTCGCCCCAGCCGACCGCATCCTCGACCCCTGGTCTCTCCTCGTCGCAGACGGCAGCTGGTACGTGCAGGGTCGTGACGAGCGCAGCGGGGAACCTCGAACGTTTCGTCTCGATCGTATCGCTGACCTGCAGGTGCTCGATGTGCCCGCCACTCCAATGCCGAAGGACGCGACCCTGCGCCCACCGCACTACGAGCCGGGCCCTCGCGACGTCGAGGTGGAGCTCGTCCTGGCACCGGAGGTGCGGTGGGTTGCCGACAAGGTGCGTGCCGATGCGGTCAGTGACCTCTCGGAGGGGTACCTGCGCGTTGTCTTCAAAACCGACGCGCTGGCCTGGGTACGCCGGCTTGTGCTCGCCGCTGGACCGGGGGTGACGGTCGCACGGCCAGTCGAACTCGCGGGCGAGGTCGCCACGGTCGCCCGGGCGGCACTCCGCCGCTACGCCGACTGAGCGTGCTCGCCTTCACCGACCCTGCGGCGGCGCTGGAGCCCCGTCGGCAGGTGTCTCCGAGTCCGCACAGGACAGAGTAGGCTCCGCCCCGAGGAGCAGCCGCAGGCGGCGGGAGGGCGGGCCAGCATGTCGGGGGTCGTCGGCGCCATCGTGGCCGGTGTCTTCGTCCTCGCCTCCGCTGCTCTCGTCGCGGTCGCGCTCGGTGTCGTGCGGCAGATCAAGAGCCTGTCGGCGAGCATCCAGGCTTTGCAGGCGCGCCTCGAACCGACCTTGGCCGAGCTCGACCGGGAGGCAGGCATCACCGAGCGCGAGCTCGCGCGTCTGGGTGAGGTGGCGGCTCGATTGCGCAAATCGTGAAAGACTCGCGACGCTCTGCGTTCAAGCCGTTACACTAGCTCGAGCTGGCGGCATCCCTCACCCAAGTCGTTTCGTCCTACGTCAGGAACGTTCATGCCCAGTATCGGAGGTTTCGAGCTCGTCATCGTGCTCGTCATAGTGCTCCTGCTCTTCGGCGCGAAGAAGCTCCCCGACCTAGCCGGCTCTATGGGCAAGAGCATCAAGA
>JALYGD010000190.1 GCA_030777265.1 Actinomycetota bacterium
CGAAGTCAAGCTCCGGCTGGTCGGTTAGGACCAGCGAGTAGTCGTCGTGCACCTCGCCGTAGTAGATGGCGGGCTGGTCGGGCACGAGGCTCTCGCTGCCTTGGGGTGGAATGTCGCGCACGAGGAATACGGGCTGACCCTCGGGGCTGGCGGTGTTCACGAGCGACGAAACGAAGCCGTAGCCGTGGGTGTACGTGAGGTGGATGTTCTGCCAGGTCTGCGCCCGCTCCTCGAGCCCCTGGGTATTGAGTTCGCGTGGAGCGACCATGACCTGGCGAACCTCGCCGTCGACGAGGTAGCGGTCGACGTCGACGTCGGCGAAGTCGTAGTAGGGGCGGATGGCCTGCAGCTGTTTGTAGGTTGTCTCGAGCACGTCAGGGTCCCACAGGCGCACATTCTTCAGGGTAAGCGCGTTCTCCTGAACGTCCGGCGGCGCCAGGTCGTTCTGAACCCTGAAGCGGGTGCCCTCGACATCGCCCAGCCCGTAGGCGTGCCGGGTCGCGGCGAGGTTGCGCTCGATGTATGGCTGCTCCCGGTCCAGTTCCTGAGGGTCGACGCGCAGTCGCTGGATGACCTCGGGGTAGATGCCTTGGAGGATGATGCTGAAAAAGACGAGCAGCGCGATCGCCGCCCCGGGTAGGAGCCAGCCGCGACGCCGGATATTGACGAGCACGAGCAGGACGGCCACGGCTGTGACGACGAGCAGAAGGTTGAGGGCAGGAAGTTCGGCGTGGATGTCGGTGTAGGAGGCTCCGGTCACCTGGCCGCGTGGCGAGAAGTTCAACTCGAAGCGGTCGAGCCAGTAGCCCCAGCCGCGTGCAGCGAGGACGAGGGCGAGCAGCACCGACAGGTGGGCGCGCGCCTGCAGGGTGACCCGGTCACGTGGCGCCTCGGGCCGGATCGCGCCGAGCAGGTAGTGGGCGGCGGCGGTGACGAACAAGGTGAGCAGGAGAGAGGTGAACAGCCAACCTTGCACGAAGCCGAGCCAGGGGAGGTCGAAGGTGTAGAACCCGATGTCATGCTGGAACTGGGGGTCTGCCATGCCGAACGAGCCGCCGTGGCGCCACAGGAGGTACGCGTCCCACTGCGTCGCGACCGCTCCGCCAGCGCTCAGGGCAAACAGCAGCGCGACGCCCAGGATCAGCCAGGACACGTAAGGCTCGGCGAGCTGCCGGTAGCGCTCGATCACCGCCTCACGCGGGGACGCTGGCAGGATGACGGGGCGGAGACGCCGCGCGACCACGAGGTTCGCCCCGACGAGCAGGGCGAGCACGAGCCCGAAAACGGCGCCGAGCCCCACTTGGCTGAACAGTATCTCGATGTAGATGGGCCGGTAGCCCACTGACTCAAACCACCACAGCTCGGTGAGGAAGACCGCGATCCGTGTCGCCGACAAGAACAGCGCCACCGCGACGATCGCGATGACAAGTCCCAGCCGGCGACGCAGGATGGCGCCGGGTGAACTCATCCGGGCGCGATCGTGCAGGTGCAGCCTGGGTGAGCGGGCGGCACGTAGTCGCCACTGGGGAACTGCTCGTCCAGCGCGACCTGGCCCCGCTCGGCGTTCAGCTGGCAGCGATTCTCCGGGCAGCGCTGCTCGGGACCGACGACCCACACGCGCGACTCCACGCCGGTGGCGCGCCACAGGTCCTGCAGCCCGAGCTCGTAGACGCGCACGAGCGAGGCGTCCACCGCGGCTTCGGACACCGGTCCCTTGAGGTCGCGGAAGATGCCGTCGACCCGTTCGATGAGCATCGAAGTCTCCTCACCAGCCTCGATCCCGGCCCGCAGCGTAGCTTCGAGGGAGGCGTCGATCTCGTAAGCGAGCGTGTCGCGAAATGCTCGGGCGGCGTCGTCGACCCGGGCAGGGTCAGCTGCGTCCTCACGGCGGGTGACCCCGGCCAGGGTCGCCCCGTCCGCGATCCCGGTCCGGTAAGCCTCAGCCAGGAACGCCTCACCGATACTGCCGAGCGGCGCGAGGTCATCGGCGAAGGGTGGCAGCTCTGAAGGATCCACCTGCCCGTCGCTGCGACGAAGCGCGTCCACCACCCCGTTCTGCACGTCCTGCAGCGTGCGCTTGAGACGGCGCAGCATGCCCGGCCGGACGCCGGCGAGAGCCTGGTCGCGGAGCTCGTGCGAGGCTGCCTCAGCCACTCCAGCCTCGGCCCGCTGCTCCCTCTCCGGCTGCGCCTCGACCATCTCCTCCAGCGGGGCAGCCTCCACGAGCATGTCCCCCCGGGGAGCCTCCATCGCCTCCGCCGTCACATCTGGCGTCTCGGCCACGGCCGCCTGTTCAACGTCGAGATCCCCGGTCGGCGCGACCGCCTCCGCGGCTGAGGACCGCTGCGGCTCAGCAGACGCCTCGGTCGACTCGGTCACCGTCTCGGCGGAGGCCTGGGCAGCCGGGGGCGGGGCATAGGCGGCCTCGGCGAGGCCGCCACCCCCTGCGCCGGGAGCCTCGCTCGTCGCTGCCTCAGCGGCGACGGCAGGGCCTGGCCCGGGAGCCTCGACAGTGGTCGGCTCCTGGGCGGCGGCCAGCGCGGCTGCGGCTGCCTCCTCGAGAGGCCCGGAGCGCAGGCGGACCACTGTCGCTTCCACGGACTGCACCGCGCCCGCGAGGTCGTCGGCCAGCCGCTGGCGGGCCTCTTGCAGCTCCCGCACGATGTCCGCCACCTCTGCGCGGTGCCGATTGGCGGCCGCGATCGTCTCCTGGGCGCTGCGGTGGGCCTGTTCGAGCTCCTCACTGGCGGCGCGACGAGCCTCGTCGAGCTCCTCAGCGGCGGTGCGACGCGCCTGCTGCAGCTCCTCGGCGGCCGTGCGGCGCGCGTGTTGCAGCTCCTCGGCGGCGGAACGCCGGGCGGTGTCGAGCTCCTCGGTGGCGGTGCGCCGAGCGGCTTCGAGTTCGGCACGGGTCTCTTCCTCAGCGCGCTGGCGCAGCTGAATCGCGGCTTCCTCCGCCGCCACGAGGATGCGGGTGGTCTCCTCCCCTAGCTGGCGGAACGCCTCGAGCGGGTCGGTGGAGACCTTGAAGTCGGTCGAGGCCTGCTCGAGCTCGGTCTCGAGCTCCTGCGCCCGGGTGACCAGAGACCGGTAGTCCTCCGCGACCCGGCCGAGGAAAGTTGTCACCTCGTCGCGGTCGTAGCCGCGGAGCGCGATGAGAAACTGTCGGGAGGCGATCTCCTCAGGAGTGAACACGGCTTCCTCGCTTTAACGGACGGGGCAGGAAGCATAGACGGAGAGTCCCCAGTCATGCGCGGATTGTGGTGGGAACATCGTCCTTATTGCCTGGATCAGACTGCGCCAGCAGGGTCGGTGACGACGCGTCACCCTCATGAGACCCACAGGTGGATGACCCTGCCTCTCGTCCGCCTCACGCTCTGTCACGCTTCGGGCTAAACTGGTCACGCATGGTGACCCACCAGAGAGCCGCGACGTCGGCCGCGAGCAGCGCGGCAGCGAGGAGCGCCCAGGAGCGCGCCGAGCCTGCCTCTCCCGCCGTGACCGCTTCGGCTCGCTCCTCGACCGCCCCGGCCATGGCATCGGCCGGCCGTGCTGCGGGGGTCCCGGAGGCGAGTGCGTCGGCCGCCTGTTGGGGAACGAGGCCGTTGTCGCCGACGAGGCGTCCAGCGCGTGGGGCAGGCAGGCCAAGAGCCGCGGCGACGTCGATGCGGCCATAGCCGGTCCGGATGTCCGGCCCGGAGACGCCGATGTCCTTGGCGGTCTGTCGCAGCCGCCTGGCAGCTGTCGCCGGGGGGAACCCAGCGGACCGCAACAACGCGATGGCGCCCGAGACGTGCGCAGCCGCGTACGACGTGCCCTCGGACTCACCGATTCTGTGCCTGGCGCGAGAGCCGCACGGCCAACACCAGGTGCTGACGATGTTGACGCCGGGGGCCATGACCGCGTCGGTGCGCCCGGCATCTGAGAAGCCGGCACGCTCGTCGTGCTCCTTGGTGGCGCCGACCAGCAGCACCGGAGAGTGCGACGGGTAGTCGGTGAAGTCCTCGCTGTCGTTGCCGGATGCGGCCACGACCACGACGCCTCGGCTCCAGGCATAACGCACGAGTCGGTCGGGCGAGGCGCGCATGGGATCGGATCGCTCTGTGCCGGCGGTCATCTCCCGGGCGATTTCGAGCGAGAGGTTGATGATATGGGCGCCGTGGTCCACCGCCCAGCGTATGCCCTCCTCGACACTCGAGTTCGGCCCCAGCGCGCGTGAGTTGAGCACCCGCACCGGCATGATCTGCGCCCGAGGGGCCACCGAGGCCACTCCGGTGCCGTTTGCGGTCCGAGCGGCAATGATCCCCGCAACCATGGTCCCATGGCCGTGCTCGTCGGTCGGGTCGTCGTCGCCTTCGACGAAGTCGTACCCGAGCACGCTGCCGTCAGGGCGTCTGGCGAGAGCCTCGACGAGATCCGGGTGGTTCAGGTCCACGCCGGTGTCGAGGACCGCGACCATGACGCCTTCGCCCTGGGTGACGGACCAAGCCTCAGGCACACGAATACGGTGAAGTCCCCACTGCTGGGCGAAGTGTGGGTCGCTCGGTTCCGGTCGCACCGGAGCGGCAATGAGCAGGGCGAGCAGGCCGAGCAGCATCCTGTGCCGCAGGTTCACCACGCGCGCCTGTTCACGACGTCGAGTCAGAGGAGGGATGGTACGACCCGACTACGCCGCCGTGGTCGGCCGCGACTAGCCGGACGCCCGTACGATCTCTGACCCGCCCACCCGGGCCTCCGGCCCGTCCCGCTCGTCGTCCCGCCCTTGGGGGTGGCCGGCGGAACCCGGCTGCTCCCACCCCGGTTGAGGTGTTCCCACCCGAGCCGATTGGGGTTGCATCGCTTCGAGGGCGCGGTGAAAGGAGTGGATAGAGGAGATGGGATCACGCGCCTCGTGCCCCAACCACCACGACCATGCGAGTGCAGCCGCGACTACCAGCATGAGTGGGACGAGCAAGTACACCACAAGCATCACTCCAGCCGACGATCAGGGCAGCTCACGCGACGCCCAGTCTGAAGGTAGCCCTGGTGGGGCAACCGGACAACCTTCTCCAACGATCGGGCATCATGTGCGTGCGGCAGCGCACCATTTGGCCCGCCCCCCGGGCCTCCGGCCCGTCCCGCTCAAGCGCCTGGCCAGCGGCTCGTCCCGTCGGCTAGGTGTTCGTGTTTCCAGATCGGGACGGACGTCTTGACCAGGTCGATGAGCATCCGCGCCGCCCCGAACGCTTCGTCCCGGTGGGGAGCCGAGGCTGCCACGACCACACTCAGGTCGCCGACAGCAAGTGAGCCGATCCTGTGGGCGATGTAGACGGCGCGGACCGCGGGAAAGGCTTCTATCACTTCGGCGGCCGCGTCACGCATGGCTGGGGCGGCGCGGCCCTCCCACGCCTCGTAGGTGATGCTTTGCACCGTGACGCCGTCGTGGTGATTGCGCACGGCACCGCCGAACGCGCCGACGCCACCGCTTTCGGGATGGGCGACCGCCTCGTAGGCCTCGTCGAGTCCGATCCGCTCGCGCGTCAGCATCACCGTTACTCGCGGCCTGCCCCCAGCGATCTCACCTGAGGCCGCGTCGGTTGGCTCGTGCGGGATCGTCATGTCCTGCTCCCGGGCTCGCCTCCCGCTAGTCGGCCGAGGTTACACGCCCACCTGCGCGGCGGCGTCGACGGGTACCGGCGCGTCCGGCGGCCAACGCTCCTGAGGTCGATCGGGAGCGACCGCCGCGAGCAGCACGAAGGGGATCGCGGCTACGGGGCCCGTCGTCGCCGCACCGTCCGGCCACCACGGCAGCGTTGCCAGCAGGAGGGCAGCAGTGACCGCTGACAGTCGGGTCGGCGACAATGGACGACGCAGCACGAGCGTCGCCACTACCAGGAGGGCGACCGTTACCGCGACTTCGGGCGGGGCCAGGCCGCTGTGGAGCGGTTCGGCGACCGCAGCCCCCCATACGTCGTTGAAGCCCACGGTCGTCGGGACGAGGGCGAGCACGCTAGCCAGCGCCGCCACTCCGAAGCCCACGACGAACCAGCCGGCGGTGCGCATGCCCAGCCGCCGCAGCCACAGGGGCGCCACCACGAGGGGCCACAGAGCGACTCCGACTGCGATGCCGAGCAGCAGCCCGGAGATGAACGCGAGACGCCCGGGGCGATGGCGCCCACCCCAGACCTCTACAAGCGCCCACCACGAGGTGACGAGGGCGGCGGTGGCGAGCACGGCAGCGGGAGCAGTCAGGTGGGCGAGTAGCAGGGGTGGGGACCACGCGACGGCGGCAGCGGTGCACCTGGCCGTGCCGACGTAGCCCCAGCGGCGCCCGAGTCGATCGGCACCGACGACGACGATCGCGACCGCGACGAGGCCAACCAGCGCTGCCCCCAACTTGGGGCCTAGAAGAGGGACAGCGCCGAGCAGCCAGGTGAGCGGCCAGGCAAGCGGACCGCTTGTGACCACACCGAGCCCCCCGGGGGTGAGCGCGCCCGCACCCCAGCGGCCCGCGACGGCACCGATCGCTCCCGTGGTGTGGCCAGCCGCCCCGAAATGAAGCACGAAGGCGCCGATGAGCAGCGCGGTCGCCGCCCCGGGGCCGGTGCGGGGCTCCCATCGGAGCGGACGTACCACGCCGGTCGCGGCGAGCAGGGCCGCAAGCGCGATCCATGCACCGACCATGATCGATGCCCACGGCAGCGCTTCAGGGCGGAGGTAGGCCGGAAGGCCGGGGGGAAGGTTCCCGGTCGCCTGTACGCCCCACAGCATCTCGCCAACGGCGGCGACGGCAGCTGTCAGGACCAGGGCAGCCGCTGTCCATCCAAGGCGACCGACCGGTCGGAGCAAGGCGAATACGAGGACGAGCCCGACAGCCCATGCCTCACGCAGGTCGAGGACGGGTAACAGGTCGAGTAAAACGTACATAGCGGCTTTCGACGTCACTCGCGGCCGCGGCGGGTGAGCCTTCGCAGGGCGAGCCCGGCGAGGAGCCCGCCGCCCAGGCCTGCACCGAGCCTGAGGCCACGCTTGGGGATGCGGCGGCCGCGACGCACGAGAACGTAGCCCTTGTGGTTCTCATAGAGTTCGCGCAGCGCCTCTCGGTTCGTGTGCCGCGGGCGCCAGCCGGTCTGGAGCAGTCGCTCGACGCTCATGACCCACGGGTGCATGAGGTAGTGCAGCGCCCCCGGGGGGCCCTCTGCGAATCCGAAGCGCCAGAGCCGGTCAGCCACGGGATATGCGATCTCCTCGGGGATCTCGAGTGGCTTCTGGTGTGTGAGGTCGAGCATCTCCTCGAACGACAGCCACCCTTCACAGGCGACGTTGTAGGCCCCGCGGATGTCTTCGAGGACCGCGTGCTCGAGCGCCGCAGCGACGTCATCGACATGGCTGAACTGCCACGGTGGCCGGTAGCCCTTTACGGCGATGTAGCGCGGGAACTCCAACAGCTGGCGGACCCAGGGAGAATCGACGTCCGGGCCCGCGACGACACCCGGACGGAACACGGCCACGGCGACGTCATCGTGCTCGCGGGCCCAGCGCCACAGCCACCGCTCCACCTCGAGCTTGTGCTCGGCGTAAGGAAAGTCGGGGTTCGCCCGGAGAGGACTGTCCTCGGTGAGCGGGAAGTCGTTGTCGGGGTGCGCCCCATACGCGACCCCCGCTGAGACGTAGACGATCTTTCCTACCCCGGCCTTCTCCGCGGACTCGAAGACGTTCCGGGTGCCCCCGACGTTGATGGCATGCATGGCGCCGAGATCGGCGAGCTGGTCCATGACGAAGGCGAGGTGGACAACGACATCACAGCCTTCGAGGTGCCGGGCGAGGCCTGCATTGCGTACGTCGGCGATGCGCAGCTCGAGTCGCGACGACGGCGACAGCCCGGCCGGCTCGGCCACGTCGAGCCCGACCACCCGCCTTACCTCGCCACCCCCCTCGAGCCGGTCGACGAGATGGCGTCCGATGAGCCCGCCGACTCCCGTGATCGCCACGTCCACCATCTTCGCCCTTCGTCCGACGCATGGAGCCTAGGAGCCCGGCTCGCAGCCACTTACGCTAGTTGAGCGACCCGATGGCGCGCCGCGGGGTGCCGCCGTGTCGCGAAGTGCGAGACCGCCCACGGCTCGCACGGCCGGTTCGTGACGTGATTGCCATCCGCCCCGTGCAGGTCCGCCAACGCCCTGCAACACTGGAGGCATGGCGATGCCCTTCCCCCTCGGCGACGAGCCGCCCCTGCCCGAGGAGCTCGTGCGACTGCTGGAACAGCTCGGCGGGCCGAACGTCGTACGCCAGATGCGGCTGGCGATGTCCGGGCGGGGCGGACCAGTGCATTGGGACCTCGCCCGGCAGGTCGCAATTCAACTCGCAGCCGAGGGAGACCGCCCTCCCACTGCCGAAGCCCTGCTCAGGGCAGAGGAGGCCCAGCGTCTGGCGGAGCACTGGCTCGACGAAGGCGGCCTTCCCGCTCCCGCCGAGGCCGGTGCCCTCGTGGTGACGAACCGGCAGACCTGGGTGAACGCGGCGCTCGACGGGCTGCGGCCGCTCGTCGAGCCGGTCGCCGCCGCGTCGGTTCGCGCGCTTGGAGAGCTACTGACAGGTCAGCTGGGCCACCTCGACGTCGCGCTCAGCGCCCACATCGGTCCGCTGCGGGCCCTGCTCGAGCCGATGGGCGGCGTGCTCATGGGCCTGCAGGCCGGTCAGGTCGTCGGTCAGCTCGCCCGGCGCATGCTCGGCCAGTTCGACCTCGGCGTGCCGACCGCTGACCGCACCAGCGCCTACCGCATCTCGGTCAACGTGGAGGAGGCCTTCACGGGCTACGACCTCGACCAGACCGAGGTGGCAATCGTGCTCGCTCTCCACGAGGGTGCACACCGGCGTCAGTACCATGCCCTGCCGTGGCTGGCGAGCCACCTCCACGGCCTCGTCGCCGGGTTCGCCGATGGCATGCGCATCGACGCCGACGACGTGCTCGAGGCGTCCCGCGAGATCATGGCCGGCGTCGACCCCGAAGATCCCGAATCCCTGCGAGCCGCGATGGATCGTGCCAGCCAAATCCGGCTCGAACCAACATCCGAACAGCGGCGGGTTCTCGAGCGCATCCAAGGGCTCGTCTGTCTCCTCCAGGCCTGGGCGCGCTGCGAGGTGCGTGCGGCCGCAGCGCCACGGCTTCCGAATCTCGAGCGGATCGAGGAGGTGCTGCGACGCCGGCGGGCAGAGCAGGGTCCCGGTCAGCGGCTGCTCGCCAGCCTCCTTGGACTCGACCTCAAGCCGCAGGACGAAACCATCGGCGATCGATTCGTCGCCGCCGTCTACATGTCACGTGGGTCGGAGGGGCTTCGCAGGTCTTTCGCCCACCCTGAGAACCTGCCTGACGCGGAGGAACTCGCTGACCCGAGCCGCTGGCTCGCTCGCCTCGCCGAGGGCGAGGAGGTGCCCGACGACCCCGCCGACCTGTTCGGGCTCGGAGAGGCCCCGGTCGAGCCGCCCGCCGAGGAACGCCAGCTGAACGAGGGTGGCGACGCCTCGACCTCCTAGCACACCGCGGTCAGTCTTCGGAAATCACGTCGTCGAGGTCGACTGTTCGGCCGGAGGCGAAAGCCGCACCCTCGAGGAAGCCGCGAGCACGCTCGGCCTGTGGATAGCTGGCGACGAGCTCCCAGAACGCAGGCGAGTGATTCGGCTCCTGCAGGTGGGCGAGTTCGTGAACGAGCACGTAGTCGAGCACGTAGCCGGGGTAGCCGGCGAGTCGACAGCTGATGCGGATGGTTCCGTCCTCGGGCGTGCACGACCCGTGCCGCCGCTGCATGCGTCGCGACCAGCGCACCACCTGGGCCCGCACCCCTCCCAGGAAGCGGTCAGAGAGGGCATGGGCGCGCGCGGTCAGTTCGGCGTCACCGCCCGCTGCCGCCACCCGTGCCGCGCCGGTGACCCGTCCTACCAGTCGCTCGACAAGTCGGCGTTCCTCGGCGGCGGGCAATCCGGCGGGCAGCTGCACGACTACGACCCCGTCGACGGCGTGGGCGCTCGCCGTGCGACGCCGTCGATGGCTACGCCTCAGCTCGAGTGGAGGCCGGCCTTCCACAGCCGGCAACCGTTCGACCGTCACGCCCGAGGCCTGCCTCCCCGGACGTCCCCCCTTCTGTCCCTTCGTCACGGTCCCCACCTCGAAGACCAGGATCGCTGTCGCTTCAGGCCTCGAAGCGACAGCAACTGGGCATCTGCCGCTGCGCTGCTTGAGCGGCACACTGGTCGCCACCGCTGTGCTGCTTGAGCGACTTCGGGCGAGCGTAGCGTCCAAGGGCCGCAAAACCTGCGTGGCGCCGCAGTCCGGGTTGCGGAGTTGCAGGCACTGGGCTGGTCGGCCCTCCCCCCGCGGTGTCATTCCTCCCGGCTCCGTCGCGGTCTTGGCATTTCCCCACCCGCCCGTGCCTGCTGTCCTTGGCGGGCGGCGGCGGCGCGGGCGACCGGCTCTTCCTTGGAAGCTGAGTGCTCTCCCTCACGTCCGCTCAACGCGCGGCGCTGCGCAGCTGACCCGAAGAAGTTGAGTCCACAGCCTGTGGACCGTCGGGCGACGCGAAACGCTGCGTGGTCGCGGTCGCACGACGCCTGCTTCGCGGGTGGTGGGACGCACGTCCGCACCGAAGTCCGCGCCTCCACAGGTGCATCCACAGACAGTCCACGCGTCGTCCACGGACCAAGGGGCGGAACTGTGGACGACCGTCTTGAACACCGGCGCGGTGGGCGTACGGTGGCGTTCGAGGTCCCCAGCGGCCGAGCCGACGGCCCGGCGCTCCACGGGGAAGGGGGCGTTGGGACCGAAGGCACCCGGTCGCTGGGGACCTCGAAGATTCGGCGGGTGCACGCATCCGAAAGCTGGACCGGAAGCTGACCTCGAAGTTCGCGCGTGAGCGCGTTCAGAGCACTTGGACGGTTACCGGCACCACGCCGTGTCCCTTCATGCGGAGACGATCTGCCGCAGCTGAGGAGACGTCGAGGATGCGACCCCCTACGAAGGGACCGCGATCGTTTATGCGCACGACGACGCTTCGGCCGTTCCGCTGGTTGGTGACGCGCACCCGGGTCCCGAACGGCAGCGAGCGGTGTGCCGCGGTGAGCTCCGAAGGATCGTAGACCTCACCGCTGGCGGTCGCCTTGCCGGCGAAGCCGGGTCCGTACCACGAGGCGGGACCCCTGATCAGCCTCCTGCCGGCGCTGGCGGTCGGATCCGCCTTTCGGGCCTGTGGCTTTCGGGCCTGGGGCCTGGCCGGCGCAGCCTCTCGATTCGGTGGCCTAGCCGGTGGGGGAGCTGGTGCCTCGGCCCTGCGTACCACGAGATTGGGCCGCGGCGGCGTCCGCGGAGGACCCACCGGCGGCGGGACCACCGTGCTCGTCAGCCGCGGGGTCGCGGCACCCGGCGCCCGGCTTCGCTGGCCTTGATCGGCCACGTTCGCGCCGGCGGAAAGCGCAGTCGCGAGGAGAACAGCCACGGTGGCCGCTGCCAGTACTGCCGGGCGGGAGGAACTACGACGATCACGCTGCAAGACGGACCTTCCAGTTGGGTGAATAGGAGAGCGCCGCAGGGCGGCGGTGATACGAGACCGGCCCCTGGTTCGCCCCCTGGTTCGGGTCTCGTTACCGCTCCATGATGTCCACAGCTGGGGAAAAGTGCAAACTGCGATTAGCGGCCGATCTACCATTGCAAGCAATTCGGACACCGCGTATGACGCCGCACCGCCCCGGGCTAGGCTCCACGGCCGGGCAAGCGAAACGGAG
>JALYGD010000191.1 GCA_030777265.1 Actinomycetota bacterium
ATGGCAATCGACGTGGAGACACGGCGTCCGAAGCTCGCGAACGTCGTCGGGGGCTTGTCGGGGCCAGCTGTACGTCCGCTGGCCGTCCGCAACATCTGGCAGGTCCACCAGGCGCTCCCGCACGTGCCCATCATCGGCAGCGGGGGCGTGACCAGCGCTCGAGACGCGGTCGAGCTCATCCTCGCTGGAGCGGTGGCCGTGGCGGTGGGGACGGCCAACTTCGTCGACCCGTTCGCCGCGCAGGACGTCGTGCGGGGGCTGACCCGCTGGTGCGCCGGGCATGGAGTGGCGGCGGTGGGTCAGCTGCGGGGCGCGGTGCGGATCGGGTGAGCGGCGCTCCGCAGGAGCGACGCGAGAGGAGCGTCTCAGGTTTCCTGAGACGGCGACGAGAGTGGACAGGGAGCGGGGTGACGACAGGCGGCACGGGTGCGGTTCGGCCTGCGGCGGGGGGCGGGCCTTCATCGGGCCGGGCGCGGCCTCTCATCGTGGCCCTCGATGTGGCGGATCTTGCCATAGCTGAGCAACTCGCGCGGCGTCTCGCCGGTGCCGTGGGCTTCTTCAAGGTCGGGCTCGAGTTGTTCAGTCGCTACGGGCCGCTCGCCGTCGAACGCATCGGTTGGCACGGACAGGTGTTTCTCGACCTGAAGCTCCACGACATCCCCGCGACCGTCGGACGCAGCGCCCGTCAACTCGGGCCACTTCGTGTCGCCATGTTGAGCGTGCACGCGAGCGGCGGCCCGGCGATGGTGAAGGCGGCGGTGGAAGGGCTTGCGGAGGGCGGCGTCGACCCGGGAGCCCGCTCGCTCGTGGTGGCCGTCACCGTGCTGACGAGCCTCGAAGACGGCGACCTCGCCACCTTGGGCCTGCCAGCGGCACCCGAGCAGGCACCGCGCCTCGCCCGCGTCGCGATCGGCGCCGGTGCGGCCGGTGTCGTGTGCGCGCCGCGGCACCTTTCGGCCGTGCGCGCGGAGGTGGGGTCAGAGCCGGTCGTCGTGACACCGGGCGTGCGACCTGCCAGCGTGAGCAGGGACGACCATGCGCATGCGGCCACCCCAGAGGAGGCGGTGGCGGGAGGCGCGGACTTCATCGTCGTCGGTCGCCCCGTCACCGCCGCCGACGACCCGGTCAAGGCCGCCCGCAGCATCCTCGCTGCGGTGGGCTCTCGGGCGGGTGGGACTTAGGTGAGCGATCTGATCGCCGAGCTGCGCAGCCGTGGTGTCTACCGCACCGGCCACTTCCGCCTGTCGAGCGGCCGGCACTCCGACACCTACCTCCAATGTGCTCTCGCGTTACAGGACCCTGTCTTCGCTGCGGAGCTCGGCCGCTCGCTCGCCGCTCGGCTGAGCGCCGCCGGAATCGGGGCCGAGACTGTGGCGTCCCCGGCGATCGGGGGACTCCTCGCCGGTTTCGTGGTCGCGAGCGCCTTCGGGGCCCGCTTCGTGTTCACCGAGCGGGTGGATGGTGTCATGGCTCTGAGACGCGGCCAGAGCGTCGCGAGCGGAGAACGAGTGGTCGTCATCGAGGACGTCTTGACCACCGGTCGCTCCGCCCAGGAGGCCGCCGCTGTCCTCGAGACGCGCGGCGCGGTGGTGGTGGGGTACGGAGCCATCGTGGATCGCAGCAGCCGCGAGCAGCAATTGCCGTTCGCTGCGCACTCGCTCGTGAGAGTGGAGATTCTCACCTGGGAAGGGTCCGACTGCCTGCTGTGCTCGGCCGGCGAGCCGCTCCAGGTACCAGGCTCCCGGGGCGCGGGGCTGGCGACCGAAGGTCGCCGGGCGGGCGGGGCTTTCAGTCAGGGCAACGGCGCCGCCGTGGAGCGAGCTGAAGCCACTGCTACCGCTTCGGTGCCTGAGTCACTAAAGTACCGCGCTTTGTACCCTACCCCTTCTGGAGACTGAATGTCCCTGCCCGAGCTCGGACCCGAGCAGCGCCGCAAGGCTCTCGAGAAGGCCGCAGAGGCGCGCCGCATCCGAGCTGAGCTGAAGCAGATGTTGAAGGCCGGCGAAGTGACGCTCGGAGACGTTCTCGCCCGAGCGGAGGAGACTGAGCCGCTCGCGAAGATGAGGGTCTCCGAGGTTATCGAGTCGATGCCGAACTACGGCAAGGTGAAGGCTCGCAGGCTCATGGAGCGGCTCGACATCTCCACCTCACGCCGACTGCGAGGGTTGGGGAGCAATCAGCGTGCTGCCCTCCTCGCGGAATTCGGAGAGAAGCGCCCGTCTTGACCCCGCCGCCCCCAGGGCCGGGCGACGGAGAACCGGCCGTGGGCTCCTCCGACGACCTGACGCCCCGACTCGGGCTGGCCCCGGGAGGCGGCGAAGCCGCCGGGAGGGAGGGTGTGCTCGGGGGAGGCGGCGAAGCCGCCGGGAGGGGGGGTGTACTTGCCGTCGTGTCCGGCCCGAGCGGGGTCGGCAAGGGCACAGTCGTGCAGCGACTCCTCGAGTGCCTGCCGGGGGTCGAGGCGTCGGTGTCAGTGACGACCCGCCCTCCACGGTCCGAAGAGGTCGAAGGGGCCGACTACCATTTCGTGGACGACGAGACGTTCGACCAGCTCGTGACCACCGGGCAGCTCCTCGAGTGGGCGTCGGTGCATTGCGCCAGATACGGCACCCCACGGCGCTGGGTCGAGGAGCGCCTCGCCGAAGGTGTCGACGTGCTGCTCGAGATAGATGTGCAAGGGGCGCTGCAGGTGCGTCGCAAGGTGACGGGCGCGCTGCTCATCTTCCTCGCACCGCCGACGCTGGAGGAACTCGCCCGGCGCTTGGGGATGCGTGGAACTGAGCCGACCCAAGAGCGCGCGGCGCGGCTTGAAACCGCGGAGGCGGAGTTGAACGTGGCACCCGCCTTCGACCACGTTGTGATAAACGACGAGCTCGACAGTTGCGTCGAGGAGATCGCTGCCATCCTCCGGCAACAGATCGCTGCAGCGAAGACCTAGGCCCGCCTCGGGCTCCCGCGGGGGGGCGCGTTCTGGCTCACGCGCCGGCCCGGCTGGTCGACGGTCCGGCAGGTCGCCGCTACGCTGTGATTGTGGTTCAGGCCGGACGTTCTGCCACAATTCTCCCGCGAAGTCCCGCTATCAAGAGGTGAGAGCCATCGCCCGCATCGATGAACTGGTCGACAAGGTCGACAGCAAGTTCACGCTCGTCCATCTCGCCGCGAAACGTGCG
>JALYGD010000192.1 GCA_030777265.1 Actinomycetota bacterium
GCTGATGGCGTCCGTCGACAAACAGCCCAACGGCCGCTGGCGTGCGCGGTACCGCGATCCGGCCGGACGGTCCCGGAGCAAGACCTTCAGGCGGAAGGTGGACGCAGAGCAGTTTTTGGCGGCCACCATTACCGACATGCGCCGCGGTGATTGGATCGACCCGAAGCTGCGGCGGATGCGATTTGACGAGTGGGCCGACGCCTTCGAGGGAGGGCTGGTCCGCCTGGCCCCCACTACTGCCCGCCGGTACCGACAGATTCTCGACCTCCAGGTCCGTCCCTCTTTCAACGGATGGTCCATCGCCAGCATCGATCACCAGGACGTGGCCTCCTTCATCATCGAGCTCCTGAGCCGAGGCCTCAGCCCGAAGACGACCAGGGACTGCGTCTCGGTCCTTTCCCTTGTCATGCAGGGGGCGCAGCGAGCCAGGGTGATCCGGGACAACCCGGCGGCCGGGCACCACATCAAGGTCGCACGCCAACGAGGCCAGGTGCTTCCCTTGGATCAGCTCCTCCGCCTGGTCGAGCACACGCGAGCGGACTACCAAGTCGCCGTTCTCGTACTCATCTATACCGGGATGCGGCCGAGTGAGCTGTGCGGCCTCCGGGTCCGCCGGCTGGACCTGTTCAAGGGCACGGTCCATGTCTGCGAGACCCTCACGCCTGTGGGCAGCGGTCTGGTGGCAGGAACCACGAAGACGGATCAGGAGCGCGTCCTGCCCCTGCCGGACTTTGTAAGGGATCAGCTCGCCGAGCATCTTGCCGGCCGGGCCGCGCAGGTGGGACGGGCGCTTTCGCCGGAGGACTACGTCTTCGTGAGCGTGAAAGGGGCGCCTCTCAACCGGGACTTTCTCCGCAAGCACGTCCTTGTTCCCGCGCTGCGGGCGACGGGGTTGCCGGCGAGCTTCCGCACCTACGACCTGCGCCATGCCCATGCGTCACAGCTGATCGACATGGGCGTAAGCCCGCTGGCCATCAAGGAGCGACTCGGCCACGCCGACGTGCTCACGACGTTCCGCAGGTACGGCCACCTGTTCAAAGGCGTCCAAGAGCGGCTCACCGCTCAGCTCGAGGAGTCGCATAGCGAGGCAGTCCGCAAGATCAGTCATGACGACGGCGAGATCGTCGAGCTAAACCGGGACAGGCGGCCTCGTGGATCGACCGGTGGTGCGTAATCGACTGGGAGCCCTGCCCGGACTGAATCGGCCCTATGCCGACGACTGGTGGCCACCGAAGCGAAGCTCGCTGCGCACTCGGACTCCGAGCACCCCGATGATCTTGTTGATGCGGGTCAGGCTCGCCGATGCATAGTCGGTCGCCTCGTAGCGCTGGATCTGCTGTTCCTTGGTCCGTACCCGCGCACCCAGCTCGCCCTGGGTCATGCCCGAGGCGATGCGGGCGGCGATAAGCCCCTGCGGAAATTCGGCGAACGGCACCTCCACGAGGGGCCGCTGGCCGGACACGAGAGCGTCGTACTCGGCGAGCTGGGCCAGTAGATCGTCACGCTGGCTGATGACGGCGTCGATCTTTGCCTGGCGCAGGCGGGGATGCTCGCCGGACTCGCCGGGCCGCTGGGCGAGATCGACAAGAACAGCCTCGAACCGGTCGGCTTGGGCCCGCGTGAGCTGGTATTGGCGCTTGTCCTTGATCATGAGGCGAAGCTCCTGAGGTCGAGGACGATGATGCCTTGGAGAGACCGGTGTCGCTATCGGTCTGGAAGAAGTCGACGAACAGCGAGCCGCTGGCAGCTTTCCGAGGTTGAGTCCGGACAGCTCACCGCCATAGCGGTCCTTCTGCGAGGTGCGGGGATGGTCAAGATCGAGAAGGGCAGGGTCGATGGCTTCGAGGTCCACGCCGTCGGGGTCCCAACAGGCGTCGAAGTCGTTGGGCCAAGCCTTGTCGGTGACGAAGCTGCCGTTGGGCCACAGCGTGACGCAGCCGGCCGAGGCCAACGATGCATGCCCGGCGAAACCTCTCCAGAAGGCTGCGGCGGTGAGGTGTGGTTCCGAACCGCGCCGTGGTCTCGTCCCAGGTAGCCGCGTGCTCGCCGGGCGGCAGCTGGCCGTCAACGAACTCCGGGATCACGCATTGGGTCTGCTCAGGTTGCCCCACTCAGCGTGGCGAGCGTTCGTGGTCTGCGAGCTGGACTCCCGACCTCGGTCACGGGCTTCCGCGACAACCGTTCGAAGGGCCGCCGCAGGACACGCGTAGGACACGCGGGACACGAAAAAGACACAAAACGGGGGGCATCAGGGGTAACCCGGGGTCACCAGCGGTCCGGCATCCTCGCACGTCAGAGCCACCTTTGTCTGCTGGACTGCGACGACGCCGGACCCGATCCGCGGGTTCGATTCCCGCCACCTCCACCATCTCCTCGAAGTTGCGTCGCTGAGTTGCGGTTTCCGAAACTCAGCGACGCAGGAACGGGCTCACCCGAGCGTGCCCCCGTGCTCGCCGCGCCGCACGCTGCTCTCAGCGCACGTGCCGAGCGGCGACGGCCCGGTCGATGTCGCGGCGCACGTCGCGCTCGGCGATGGCATGGCGCTTGTCGTGGCGCTTGCGCCCCCGGGCCAGGCCCAGCTCGACCTTCGCCCTCCCGTCGCGGAAGTAGATCGACAAGGGCACGAGGGTCAGGTGGTCGGTCTCCATCCGGCGGCGGAGGTCGTCGATCTGGGCGCGGTGCAACAGCAGCTTGCGCTCCCGCTCGGCCTCGTGGC
>JALYGD010000193.1 GCA_030777265.1 Actinomycetota bacterium
ACCCCCATGGAGAGAACCCACTTCGGCTCGGCCATCTGGTCGTAGATGCGCCGCAGAACCGGGGCCATCTTTTGACTCACCCGCCCGGCCACGATCATGAGGTCGGCCTGGCGAGGGGAGCCGCGGAAGATCTCCATGCCGAAGCGAGCCATGTCGTAGTGGGCTCCTCCGAGCGCCATCATCTCGATCGCACAGCAAGCCAGCCCGAAGGTCGCCGGCCACATGGACTTGGCCCGCCCCCAGTTCACGAACTTCTCCAGGTTCGTGAGCAGGATGCCGGACGGGACCTTCGCCTCTAGCCCCATTCCAGGCCCCCCCGACGGAAGAGGTAGATGTAGGCGACGAACAGGAGGCCCATGAACACGCCCATTTCGGCCAGACCGAACCACCCGAACTGGTTGAAGACGACCGCCCACGGGAACAGGAACACGACCTCGACGTCGAAGATGAGGAACAGCATCGCAACCAGATAGAACTTCACCGAGAAATGGTGGCCGTGGACCTCGGCAAGGGGCTCGTTTCCACACTCGTAGGCTGCGAGCTTGGTGGGGTTGGGTGCGTGCGGTCCCAGGAGGCTGGCGGCGATGAGCGAGCCGGCAGCGAACGCGGTGGCGAGCACGAACAGGATGAGGACCGGGAGGTACTCAGCAAACACGTTCGCGTCGCCTCCCTGGTTGCTGAACGGGGACCCGGGGTGGAACTGAGCGTAGGGGCGGGTTTCCGACGGCCGCAAACGGGGGGCGCCGCCGTCCGTCGGGGTCCACTTCGGTTGCTCGCGCTCCGACGCAGCCGTGTCGACTCGTCGTCGGGCCGGCAGCGGTAGTAATTCTTGGTGGGGGCGAGAGGCGGCCGCCGCTTGCGCTCGAGCCATGAATCCAGGCGCACACCCAGGTTATCGAGCACCTTCTCCTTCGCTTCCCCCGATGTCAGATTCCTCCAGCCTCCGTCGCTGTTTTTGATTCGTCCCGTCCACCCGCCCCAACCCGTCCCACCCGCCTCCGCCCTAGGCGGCGGGGGCGAGGCGGCTCAGGCTGTTGATGACCCGGTCCATGGCGTCTCCGCGGCGCTGATCGGTGAGGTTGGCGAGCAACTTCAACACGAAGACCATGAGGTGGCGATGGGGCATCCCGTAGTTGGTGCAGATGCGCATGAACTCCGGGTTCCCGATGAGGCGAACGAACCAGCGGCCGAGAGTGTAGTAGCCGCCCCACCGGCGTCTGAGTTCGGCCGGGTAGTAGTCGAGGATCGCGGTGGAGCGGAACGTCAGCGCCCGGTCCACGACCTCCGCGGCTAGCTGGCCGGCCTCCATGGCATAGGCGATGCCTTCGCCGTTGAAAGGGTTCACCATGCCGCCGGCGTCACCCACGAGCAACACGCCGCGGTGATGATGGGGGGTTCGGGAGAAGCCCATCGGCAGGGCTCCGGAGCGGACGCTGCCGGTGCGTGTATCCAGGCTGAGCTGCCATTCCGGCGGCATGGCCCCCGCCCAGCGCTCCATGAGCTGCCGGTAGTTGATCCCTTGGGCGTGAGAGGTGTTGAGCAGACCACAACCGAGGTTGATGGTGCCGTCCGCCATGGGGAAGAGCCAGCCGTACCCCGGCAACAGGTCATCCCCCTCTTTGAGGTCGAGAAAGGACGACAGCCACGTGTCGTCGTGCATCGGGCTCCGGAAGTAGGTGCGGACGGCGACACCCATGGGCCGATCGCAGTCGCGGTGCAGCCCGAGTCCGACCGCGAAGCGGCTGGACGCGCCGTCGCTCGCGATCACGACCGGGGCTCGGATCTCGCCCTCGCGATCCTCGGCGTCCCGCCAGCGCACTCCGGCCACCCGCCCCTCGCCGTTGCCGGCCGGGTCCTCCCGCCACAACGGCCCTACCACCTCGGTCCGCTCCCATAGCATCGCCCCTGTCTTCGCGGCGTGGCGCGCGAGGGTCGCGTCGAAGTCGAGTCGGTTGCAGGTCAAGCCGTGCGCGGGCCAGTCCTCCAGGCGAGGCCACGGCAGCTCGTGTGCGGCACCACCGCCGTGGATTCGCAGGCCTCGCGTGCGTCGCCAGCCTTCGACCCGCCCCTCGGCCTCTTCGCTGAGACCGAGGGCGTGGAGTTGCTTCACCGCGCGGGGCGTGAGACCGTCACCGCAGACCTTTTCGCGTGGGAACGCCTCCTTCTCAACGAGGGCGACGGCACGTCCGGCGCTTGCGAGATGCGCGGCCACGGTCGAGCCGCCCGGCCCGGCCCCGACGATGGCGACGTCTGCGTACTCCACCCGACCGGGAGTCGGTCTGGTCAGGAACCCCATGCAGCCTCCGCTCGTGTCTCCCGCTGCTGTGCTTGCTCGACCCCGTCGCGGCCATGCATCTCCCGCCCGCCCGGGCCTACGGCCCTTCCCGGGCCCTGCCTCGCGTTGCCGGGGAGCGGAATCGTCCTGCTCGAGAGGGAGTCTGCCACGACAATGCGGTTGTCCGCATCAGCGGACGGGTGCAGGCGGTGTGAGGTCCTCCACGAGCCCCGACACTGCGGCCAGCGCCTCGAGGAACTGCTCGTCCGTGATCACGACGACCCCCGGAGGCGGCTCGATCTCGCCGACCTTGCCGTGCTGTGAAACGTCGAGACGCAGCGAACCGGTTCCGTTCTGCTCGGCCGACGCAGGGGCAGCCTCTGCGAGATCCACGACAACGCTGGTGACCACTCCGTCGCGAGCCGTGACGGTCCCTGGTGCGAGCTCCGGTAGACCTTCGAGACCCGCTTCGATGTCCTGCACCTGTCTCGTCGCATCGGCGCCGGCGAGCGCTTGCACGAGATCACGGACCCGGAGACCGACTTCGAAGACGCGTTCGTCGTCGCTGCCGGAGACACCGTTCACGACGACGTAGCGCTCGACGAAGCCTTCCACGTCTCCGCCCAGCGCCTCCCGCAAGGACTCGCGGCCCGCCGACCTTGCCGGTTCAGCGTCCCCTTCGCTCCCGAGGACGGCGCGTAGCTCAGCCGCCTCCACTCGTCCCTCGACGCCGACCCACTCGCCGCGGAATGCGGCAGCGACCGCAGCGACCGCCTCGTCGGAGAGACCGCGTTGCCGCAGTAACGGGACGATCTGCGCGCTCGAATCGCCCTCTCCGAGCATCCTTGCCAGTTCGTCCAAGCCGAAGCGTAGATAGAGCGTGTCCTCGTCGAGAGTGCGTGATTCGAAGGCGTCGATCCCCAGGACGCTGACCGTGAACGAGTGGCGTTCGTCGGTGCGGTGACCGGTGATGTTGAGGCCTTGAAAGAGCAGGCGGGCCTGATCGCGTTCGGGTCCGAGGCCCGGAAGCACCTCCTGATCGGCTTGCAGGGCGAATTCGTATGCGAAGGACGTCCGGAGGGTGCTCTTCAGGACTCTGGTGAGTTGGGCCTCGGGTTGTTGCGAGGCGCATGCGCCGGACAGAAGGGTCAGCACGACGAGTGCGAGCCCCCCGTGCTGCAGGCGCCGCCATCGGGAGAATGACACGGTCCCTCCTGTCGTTCCTCGGAGCGTAGTGGGCCTTCTCAGGGGCACCTGGATAAGGCGAGCGGGGCGGGTGATAGAGCCTGCGCTGGCCCGAGTGGCTCCACGCCTCCGCCGGCGGCCCGGCTACGGCCTCAGGAGCCAGCCGGACTCGGCTCTGGCGGAGGCAGGCGCCCTCCTTCGCGGGTCGCGTAGTGCATCGCGACGATGCCTCCGGTGAGTAGTCGGTAGCCCACCGACTTCCAACCGTTGCGGGAGATCCAAGCCGCGAGGCCCTCGGCATCCGGCCACCGAAGGATGCTGTCGGCGAGGTAGCGGTAGGCGGCCGGTGCCGGCGACAGGGCCGAGGCCACCAGGGGTAGCGCGCGGAGGAGATAGCCGGTGTAGAGCCGGCGGAACGGCGCCCAGGTGGGCTGGCTGAACTCGAGGACCACGAGCCGTCCACCGCAGCGCGTGACCCGGGCGAACTCGGACAGGCCGGCCTCGGGATCGGGAAGGTTGCGTAGGCCGAACGCGATGGTGGTGACATGGAATGTGGCGTCGGCGAACGGTAGGCGCAGCGCGTCGCCGTTACAGAGGTGGATACGGGGGGGGCGGGGTAGACCCGCGGTGAGCATGCGGTGGGAGAGGTCGAGCGCCACGACCTTGGTGGCACCGAGAAGGGCCAGCTCGCGGCTCAGGGCGCCCGTGCCCGCTGCGACGTCGAGGATCGAGGCTCCCGCGGGACGGGCTGCCCGCGCTGCGACTCGGCGCCAGTACGCGTCCTGACCGAAGGACAAGACGGTGTTCGCGAGGTCGTAGCGCGGGGCGACCCGGTCGAACATCGCCTGCACGAGTGCGGCGTCCTTGCCGTCCGTACCCGCGGCTGGCAGGGTCCCGTGAGCGGCGCTCCGTAGGGGCGCCGCGAGAGGAGCCGTCTTCGGTCTCCTAAGACGGTGACGGTGCAGGGACCCGGTCACGCGTCAGCGAGCTATCGCGGCAGCCGGCACGCGCCCAACCACACGCGGCTCAGCTACCTCCTCGTCGAAGGTCGCGATGATCTCGTAGAGGGTGTTGCGCTGCGCAGGCACCCGGCCGGCGGTGCGGATGAGGTGGATCATCTCGGCGACGTCGGTGCGATGCTTCGCGCCGGCGGCCGAGACGACGTTTTCTTCGAGCATGATCGAGCCGAGATCGTCCGCGCCGAAGTGGAGCGAGAGTTGGCCGACCTCCTTGCCGACCGTCAGCCACGAGCCCTGGATGTGGGCGATGTTGTCGAAGAACAGTCGCGCTACCGCAAGCACCCGCAAGTATTCGAAGACGCTGGGGGACTGGCCCTTCAGGGTGTTGTTCTCAGCTTGGTACGACCAGTGAATGAAGGCCCGGAAGCCGCCGGTCCGGTCCTGCACGTCACGGATCATGCGCAGGTGCTCGAACCGCTCCGCCGGGGTCTCGACGGTTCCCATCATAAGCGTCGCCGTCGATTGGACGCCGAGCCGGTGTGCCGTCTCCATCACCTCGAGCCACTCCGAGCCCGATTCTTTCAGTGGGGCGATGAGCTTGCGGGGCCGGCTAGGAAGGATCTCCGCGCCAGCCCCAGCGAGTGACGACAGGCCTGCGGCGACCAGCCTTGTGATGGTTTCCTCGACCGCGATTCCCGAGGTGCGCGAGATGTGGATGATCTCGGATCCCCCCAGGGCGTGCAGGAAGAGTTCGGGGTGACGGCGGCGGGTGCGCCCGAAAAGCTCCTCGTAGTACTCGATGCCGAACTCCGGGTTGTGACCACCCTGGAACATGATCTGGCAGGCACCGTGCGCGACCGCTTCATCGACACGACGGTCGATCTCGGCCCAGTCATGCGCCCAGCCGGCGGCAGATTTCGGCGCCGCATAGAAGGCACAGAACTTGCATGCCGTCACGCACTTGTTCGTGTAGTTGACGTTCCGCTCGATGATGAAGGTCGCTCGGCCATCGGGGTAGCGGCGTCGGCGCACGCTGTCCGCGGCTTGCCCGAGTTCGTGGAACGGCGCCCTCTCGTAGAGCAGCAGCGCCTGCTCCTCGTCGATTCGCCCGCCGTCGGCGGCGTGCGCGAGCAGGTCGGCCAACTCGACGGGAACAGGCTCGCGGAGAGCATTCGCCACGCGTAGTTCCTTCCCGGTTGCCGCTCGAGCGGCGACAGCGGTAACGGCCGTAGTCTCGCAGCCTACTCCGGCACCAGCAGTCCCTCCCCGGACGGCAGATTGACGAACTCCAGAGGTGGGACCTCAGCGGGATGGTCGGCGACGGCGGCGAGATGCGCGGCGAAGGCGTGCAGACCGGCACGTTCGCGCGGGCCGAGCCGGAAACTCAGGCCCCGAAAGTAGTCGGCGAGAAAGCCGGCGTCGAAGGGCTCCCAACGGGCCGCAGCCGCGGCAATCGCCTCGACCTCTGCGAGGGAGTGCTTCAGGGAGTACTGGAAGGCCTGGTGTACGGAGCGGACCAGATCCGGGTGGGCGAAGGCCCAGTCGCGCCGCACCCCCCACACCGCGAACACCATGGGAAGACCAGTATGAGCCTTCCACTCCCGTCCCAGGTCGTAGACGTAGACGGGGGCGGACGTGGGCGCCCGGGAAACCGCAACTGTGGCTCTGAGCGCATCGTCGCCGATGAGGAGGGCAGCGTCAGCCTCCTCGAGCATGCGAGCGAGGTCCGGGGGGCAACTGAAGGATGCCACCTTCACGCGCCACCGCTCGCGTAGAAGAACGTCGAGTAGCGCCACCGAGGTCGCCGAGGTGTTCGCCAGCGCGATGGTCGCGCCGTCCATGCCCTCGATGGGGCGGCTGGCCACGAGCGCGATCGACCGCACAGGGCCGTCGGCGGACACGGCGATGTCCGGCAGCACGAGCAGGTCGTGGGCATGGCGAAGGTAGGTAACGGACGAGATCGGGCTGACGTCGAGCTCGCCGGCGAGCAGCATCCGGTTCAGCTCGGTCGGCGTCCCCTTGCGCAGCTCGAGATCGAGAAGCGCATCCGAGCGAACGAGGCCGTGGTACAGCGGGAGGCAGTTGAGAAACTGGATGTGACCGACCCGTGGGCGTCGGACAGGCTCCATTGTCACCCTCCCAGCCCGAGCCCTCCGGGCCCTTACCCGTTTCCCCCCCACCCAGCCCGGGCCCTCCGGGCCCCTACCCGCATCACACCGGCCGAGCGCGGACCCACGGCCTGAGGCGCCAGCCGGGCCGGTCCACGGCCTCATGCGCCGGTGGCGCTGGGCCCAGTCCCGCTCGACAGCGGAAGAGAGACCACCTCGAACGAAGCTCCCCCGCCGGGCTCGTCGCGGGCAGCTTCCCGCGGGTAGGTCCGCAGGACGCGATAACGGGTGTCACGTTCAACCGGTACCCGGCCGGCCTCGCGGATCAGGCGCAGCAGGTCGTCGCGCGACAACATGTCAGGAGTTGCCTCGTCGTGCGTGATCTTGTACTCGACCACTGAGCCGTCGAGATCGTCGACACCGAACTCGAGCAGCAATTGGGACAGCGTCAAGCCGTGCATGACCCAGAAGCATTTCAGTCGTTCGAAGTTGTCGAGCAGGAGGCGTGAGACGGCGAAGACCCGCATGGCCTCTGCCCCGGTGGCCAAGGGCCGCTGTATGCGGCTGCCCTCGGGGTGGAAGCGCAGCGGGATGAAGGTCACGAATCCACCGGTTTCGTCCTGTAAGGCTCGCAGGCGCAGGACGTGGTCGACGCGGTGACGAGGTTCCTCGATGTGCCCGTACAGCATCGTGGCGGGGGTACGCAGTCCCTTCGCGTGGGCAAGGCGGTGGATCTCGCTCCAGCGCTCCCAGTGGGTGGAGTGGTCGACGATCCGCCGCCGTACCTCCCAGGCGAAGATCTCTGCGCCGCCGCCTGTGAGCGAGTCGAGACCGGCGTCGATGAGTTCGTCCATGATGTCGTCGGCGCTCCGACCTGTGAGCTGTGTGAAGTAGTCGATCTCCGTGGCAGTGAAGGCCTTCAGCGCGACGTGCGGCAGCGCTTCCCGCAGAGCTCGCAGGGTGTTCGGGTAGTACTCGAACGGCAGGTTCGGGTGCAGGCCGTTCACGATGTGCAGTTCGGTCAGGCCCTCCGGTTCCATCTGCTTGGCGAGCCCGACCGCCTCCTCGACCCGCATGGTGTACGCGTCGAACTGCCCCGGCTTGCGCTCGAAGGTGCAGTACTTGCAGGAGGCGACGCAGACGTTGGTGAGGTTGAGGTGACGGTTCACGTTGAACATGACCGTCTCACCGCTCCGACGGCGCTGGGCTTCCCGGGCGAGCCCGCCGAGCCAGGCGAGGTCGTTGCAGGCGTAGAGCGCAGCACCGTCGTCGTGGTCGAGCCGCTCTCCCGCTTCGACCTTCGCCGCTATTTCGCTCAACCGTCCTCTCATCGCCACCACCGGGCCTTCCTACCGGCCTCAGGCGCCGCCCGGGCAGGGTGTTCCCGCGAACTGCTCATGCCAGGCATGTTCCCCCAACCACCCGGCCTGCGCCAAAACCGCCACGTTCGGTCTATCTCAGGCAGCGAGAGGTCTCGTGTTGCGCGCGTCGCCACGAGGCGCGCTGAGGTGCTCAACCTTTGACCCGCCAGCGCTGGTAGAGATCGTGGCTGACCCCCACCGCGTCCAGGACCCGTCCGACGACGAAGTCGACAAGCTGCATGAGGTCGGTGGGTTGATGGTAGAAGCCGGGAGCAGCGGGGACGATGCGGCATCCGGCATCGTGTGCGGCCAGGAGGTTCGTGAGGTGGATGCGGTTGAGTGGCGCTTCACGGAACAGCAGCAGCGTGGGACGAGCCTCCTTCAAGCTGACAGAGGCGGCACGCTGGACGAGGTTCGAGCTGGCCCCACCCGCAATGGCGGCGAGGGTCCCCATCGAGCACGGCACAACGAGCAGCCCGCGAGTGGGGTACGAGCCCGAGGAAGGTCCGGCGGCCATGTCTTCGCTCCGCCACCGAGCGACCCGCTCGAGCGTGGCGTCGTCTACTCCGAGCCAGCCGCGCAGGTCCGAGCGCCAGGTCGTATCGTCGACGTCGGCCTTTTCCTCGTCGCGCAGGACGACCCGGGCAGAGTTCGACACGATGAGGTCGACGTCGTGCGAATCGGCCAGCAGGGTCTGTAGTAGCCGCCGGGCGTAGATGGCGCCGGAGGCGCC
>JALYGD010000194.1 GCA_030777265.1 Actinomycetota bacterium
AGCGGACCCGCGCCCCTGGCTTCACGATGATCTCGACCACCGCCGAGTGCAGCGAGTCCTTGGAGTAGATCGGGGCGGTGCAGCCTTCGACGTAGTGCACGTAGCTGCCGGGCTCGGCGATGATGAGCGTCCGCTCGAACTGGCCCATGCCCTCCTTGTTGATACGGAAGTAGGCCTGCAGTGGGATGTCGACCTTCACGCCTTCGGGCACCCAGATGAAGGAGCCGCCCGACCAGACCGCGGTGTTCAGTGCGGCGAACTTGTTGTCGTTCGGGGGGATGACCGTGCCGAAGTGCTCCCGGAACAGCTCCTCGTGCTCCCTCAGACCGCTGTCGGTGTCGAGGAAGAGGACCCCCTGATTCTCGAGGTCCTCCCGTACCTTGTGGTAGACCACTTCGGACTCGTATTGCGCCGCTACGCCGGCGATCAGCCGCTGCTTCTCAGCCTCGGGGATGCCGAGTTTGTCGTACGTGTTCTTGATGTCGGCCGGCAGCTCGTCCCAGGACGTGGCCTGCTTTTCCGTCGCCCGCACGAAGTAGTAGATGTCGTCGAAGTGGATGCCCGAAAGGTCTCCACCCCACGACGGCATCGGACGGCGCAGAAACGCCTCGTATGCGCGGAGGCGTAGGTCACGGAGCCAAGCCGGCTCACCTTTGAGGTAGCTGATCTCCTCGACCACCTCGCGGGACAGACCCTGCTTCGGCTCGAAGACGTAGTGCTCTGGGTCGGCCCACCCGAACTTGTACTGGCCGAGCTGGGTTCCTAGCTCTGCGGCGGTCTTCGCCACGGTCTGCTCCTTCTATCTTCCGCGTCGGGGAAACTCGTGTTCAAGTCTGCTTGTTCTCTCTTCAGGTCTGGATCGTCGGGAGCTCGGTCCGCCCGGGTTTGGCTATGACCATGCAGACACAGGCGTCGTCGCCCTTCGCCAGCGTCTCGCGGCGCGAGACCTGCACGTCTCCGAGCACCCGGCGGAACATCGCCGCTTCGTGCGCGCACATCTCGGGGTGACGACGCGCGGTGTCGTAGATGGCGCAGTGGGTCTGTGTCAGACGGAAACCCTCCTCGCACTCCTCAACGCCCGCTTCGAAGCCTGCTTCGTTCAGGGCGCCCGCCAACTGCAGCAGCCTGTCGTGCAACTCCTCACCGTCCACCGCCGCTGCGTACTGCTCGGTCTCCCGATCCTGCCGCCAGCGCAGATAGGCGCGCAGGCCCTCGCGTCCGAGTTCATCCTCGAGGAAGGCGAGCAGGTCATCGACCATCTCGCGGTACCGGTGTGGGAAGAGCCCCTCACCGCGAGCTGTGAGACGGTAGCGGGCAACCGGGCGGCCGCGTCCTTGCTTCACCGTCCGCTCGGCGATGAGGCCTTCGCGTTCGAGAACGGCGAGGTGTCGCCTCACCGCGACATCGGTGATGCCGAGGACGTGGGCAAGCTCCGGAGCGCTGCGCTCCCGCTCACTTTTCAGGGTACGCAGAATGGTCGCTCGGGGCCCGCCGAGCAAGCCGACGAGCGAGCGCGAACTTGCATCGTCCGGCTCGAGCATGGGCTCCGACTCGGCGAGACCGGTCTCCAGCTCATCCTGTCTTCCGATCTCGCCGACCCTGGAGTCGCCGGCTCCTATCAGCCTACTCACTCCGAACTACTTCCATGAGCATGTTGTTTTTTAAATGTTGTGGTTCAGATAGTAGGGGGGATGGGAGGATCATGCAAAGACCGGTCAGTGGTGGCTGATAGTGCTGGACCATTCTCCGACGTGCCGTCGAGAAAACGGACCGGACGGAACCCGTGAAGGCCCCCGAGAAGCCGCGGCGCAGGGGCGGACAACCCACCTCCTGCCACGGTCGCTCCGGGTCTCCCGTCACGAAGGCTGTGACGAAGTCGAGCGGGTCCGAGCTCAGGTCGGTGCGTCACCGGGTGCTGCGAGCCGCAAGCTCAAAGCGAGGGCGCCGCCTCCGACTCGAGGCTCGAGCCACGGGGCATTCCCGCAGGTGACTGAGCGAGCCCTTCGGGGAGGGTGTCGGAGTCGTCCTGACCACGCCCCGCACGTGCAAGCCATCCCAACAGGAAGCCGAGGAGGAATCCGGCGCCCAGGAGTGCCAGCCGCGCACTCCAGGTCCGCACCGTATCAGCCTCGAAACCCTCGGACACGAGATCGCCTACCCGCCCACTCGCGCCGCCGGTGCCCCGCGCACGCCCGGTCATCTCGGCGAGGGACTCTTTGCGCTCCCTCGCCTGCTCCGTGAGCCGGTCAGCCGCGCTCTCCACCGTCCCCTTCAGCCGTTCGGCGGGTGTCTCCCTGCGACCCGTGATGCGGTTCCGGACCGGCTTGAGCCGCTCTTCGACGCGGTCAGCGACCTCACTGACGGTCACGGCAGCACCTCCCAATCGTGACTCCCGGTCAGGGTCCCCCTGAGGTCAGCATGGCCCCAGCGCCGTCCGGGTAATCCAGTCGTGTGCCGGCCAGCCTTCTCGTCGCCTCAGGCGCCGGCCGGGCATCCAACAGCCTCAGGCGCCGGCCCGGCTGGGCCGCGCCGCTTCGACACTCAAGCAGGACGCTACCGCGGCCGGACCGGTAGCCCAACGGCTAGCCTGCGCCTATGTCCACTGGCCCGCTACGGCTCGTCATCGCCGCGCTTGTGCTCGTGCTTCTTGCTCGGGCAGCGGTGGGGGCGTGGCGGAACCGTCGCCTCGCCACCGTGGTATGGCGGACGATCGGCCTGCGCCATCTCGGGGGAGCACTCGGGCTGTTCGCGATCGTGGCCATGGTCGCGTCGGTGCTGCTGATATCGCCGCTGCTGCGGTTCGGCCTCGGCTCGCTCGTCGGCTTCTCCGGCAACGCGGTGTTCACGCCCCTCGAGGAGATCGCAATGCGGTCCGGTCGAGCGGGCGTGGAAGGGGGGTTCGACTGGTACGTCGCAGGCGTCGGCACCGTCTTCCTCGGCTTCCTCGCACTCCTACTCCCGTGGCTGGCCTTCGTCGAGGAGGAGATCTTCCGCGGAGGGCTCGAGGGGGCCAACCTGCGGGAGGAGCTTACGATGGCACTGCGCTTCGGGCTCGTCCACCTCATCATGCTCGTGCCGATCGCCGCGGCGCTCGCCATCGCGGTAGCCGGCTTCGCCTATGGACGCATCTACCGCCGCACATACGGCTCGAACGCGCACGACCGCATTCCAGAGGTCGTGGCGCGCACGTACCGTCCTACTCCTCGAGCCCGACGTGCGGCGATACGTGCGAGGCGCCGCGAGGTGCACATGGCTGCGGCGGTCGAGGACGTTATGGTGGCCCTCGCGCCCACAGCCGGCGCTCCGCCCGAGCTACGTCAAGCGGCAGGAGTGCTCGCCTCGACCGTATGGCACACGACGTTCAACTCCCTCGTTCTCGTGCTCCTGTGGCTGGCCATGTTGCTCGACGCCGCGACCGCTTGAAGGTGGGCGCCTGGATGGGTGAGGACGCGCTCGTGTCGCTATCGTCGCGGCTCAAGCGCTGACCGAATGCGCTCGGCCACGTCGGCTGCCTCGGCGTCATCCTCGTAGCGCACACGAGGCCAGAAGAAACCTCGCAAGCCGTCTCGGGGTTTGCGGGGCACAACGTGGACGTGGAGGTGAGCGACGCTCTGGCTCACCCGGTTGTTGATCGCCACCAAGGTGCCCGCTGCTCCCATCGCCTCCGTGACCGCTGCCGCAACTCGTCGGACCTCTGTGAACAGCGGTCCGACCTCCGGCTCGGGCAGGTCGAGCAGCGTCTCGTGGTGGTCAGGGGGTACGACGAGGCAGTGGCCAGGAAAGAGGGGACGCTTGTCGAGGAAGGCACAAGCACCCGGCGACCTGAGGACGAGGTGAGCAGGAAGCTCCCCCGCGACGATCTGGCAGAAGGCGCAAGTGGGGAGCACGGCGTGGGGCGGGCGCGGCGTGTCGATCCGGGTACTCATCGCCGATCGGCCTGGCGGGGACAGTCGGCGGGATGGGCGTCGCGGCTGGGGCGCGCGGACTCGTCGCCCCTGGGGCGCGCGCACTGATCGTCGGACGTCGGCAACCGCACGGACCAGCGAAGGTCGGTGGCATCGCTGAGGTCGTCGAGGAGGCTGGCCGGGTCCACGGCCTCAGCCGGTGCCACCACGCCCGTCGCGCCGCCCAGCCCCGCGCCCAGTTGCACGGCGACCGCCGCCATCGCCTCGGCCGTCAGGCCGTAGGCGTCGCGTCCGTAGGCCCAGGCTCGGGCGACCCTGCCGGGCAGGCCGTTCGCTTCAGCGACGCACGCCCATCGCAGCGAGCGGCGGCGCGCCTCGCTCGGCCCCTCCGGTCCACGTTCGAGCAGGCGACCGACCACCGTCCTGACCGGTTCCCAGCGCGTGACGTTGCCGATGAACTGCGTGATCTCGACGAGCGGCCCGGGCAGCGCGATGTAGGAACGCACGAGGCGCACCTCAGGTAGGTGGCGCGGGACCGTGAGGGGCTCGGTGCCTGGAATCCCGGCGGCGTAGCGCGGGCCGACCGGCTGAGGGAACCACGCGTGACGGCGTGCCTCCGCGAGCCCTTCTTCCCTGAGGTGGCCGTCGACGAATGCGTAACCGCGACGGCCCAACAGTCGCGCCATCGTCCTCTTCGAGCCTCGAGAGGCGATGCTCCCTGCGCCGCGCGCAACGTAGGCGATGTGGACCTCGACGGCCTCTGGGAGGGCGGCCGCCGCGAGATGCGCGAGCAGGTCTCCCACGATGCCCCAGAAGCCACACGCCACGACCGCGCTCACCCCCGCCTCGGCGGCGCGGGCTCCCTGGCTCTCGAAAGCCCAGCGGAGAAAAGGCTGCTCACCGCTCGCATCGAGGTAGTGGCATGGCATGGTCACCGCGGTCTCGAGCACGGGCCGGCCGAGCTCAACGAATGGACCGACGGTCGTAGCGAGCACCTCCACCTCAGCACAAAGGGCGGCAAGCGCCTCCCCGTGGGTGATGTCAACGCCACGGATGCCGACGACGTGGTCGAGTCCTTCGACCGCGGCGCGTACCCGCTCGCGGTCCCGGCCGGCTGCGATGAACCCAACTCCGCGGCGGTCGAGAGCTCGGGCGACGAGCCGGCCCGTGTAGCCGCTCGCACCCAGCAGCCCCACATCGGCCATGCTCGACCTCCTCGCTGGCCTCTGGCTGCCCTCCTCGCCGGCGCGCCGAGGTGTCCCCGCACGGCGCGTCCCGCTACATCAGAGCCGAGCCGGGCTGTGTCCCGGCGGGACACGCTCGTGGGGTGGCGGGGAACCCGGGGGCGTACCGTCGCCGAATGGGTGACCCCCCAACGCTTCTCGCCCCTGCGGCGCACCCCAGCCCGTGACCTCGGGGCCCACCGGCACGATCCCCGTCGGGTTTATGTCAGTGTGCACCTGGTAGTAGTGGCGCTTGATGTGATCGAAGTCGATGGTGTCGCCGAATCCAGGCGTCTGAAACAAATCGCGTGCGTAGGCCCGCAAAACCGGCATCTCAGTGAGCTTGTGACGGTTGCACTTGAAGTGGTTGTGGTAGACGGCATCGAAACGCACGAGGGTCGTGAACAGCCGGACGTCTGCCTCCGTGATCGTGTCGCCGACCAGATACCGTTGGGAGACGAGGCGATCGGACAGCCAGTCGAGCCGGTCGAACAGCCGGCCGTACGCCTCCTCGTAGGACGCCTGACTGCCGGCAAAGCCCGCCTCGTACACCCCATTGTTCACGTCCCGATAGACGAGTTCGGCCACCTCGTCGATCTCGTCGCGGAGGTGCACCGGGTAGAGATCCGGGGCTCCGGCGCGATGGTGCTCGGTCCACTCGGTCGAAAGGTCGAGAGTGATCTGCGCGAAGTCGTTGGTGACGACTGCGCCGCTCGCGATGTCGACTATCGCGGGAACGGTGATGCCGCGCTCGTAACCGGGGATGGCTTTCTCGTACGCCTCCCGGAGACGCTCGATGCCCAGCACCGGATCGACGCCGCCGGGGTCGAGGTCGAACTTCCAGCTGCGCCAGTCGTGGGTCGGCCCGGCGATGCCCATGGACAACGCATCCTCCAGTCCCAGCAGGCGGCGCACGATGATCGCGCGATTGGCCCACGGGCACGCCCGGCTCACGATCAGGCGGTAACGACCGGGCTGTACCGGCCACTCGCCATTCCCGTCCGATGTGATGCGGTTGGAGATGTAGCGGGTGTCGCGCTCGTACCGATCCTCGACGTAGGTGCCCTTGATCTCAGCATCCGCCTCATCATGGTCGCTCATGCTGCCGAACGTACCGCACATTCCGGTGGGGGCGACACGGCTCTTGTGCGCCCGACCACCTGCCGGCAGCCGCGATTGGTCCCGGCGCACGCGACACGGGGGATTCACCCACGGACGGCGCCGTTGACAACGAGCTCTCCCTACATATGACCATGCGTGTGACGCTGGAGGAGCTCGAGGCCAGGGGCGCGGAGATTTCCGGCGAGATCAGAGGGAAGTCTTCGGACTCGTAACCTCGATCCCCGTGCCAGGGTCCGACGACATCGCGCTCTACGAGCCTCGGCATGCGACGGCCGTCACGCCCCGGCTCTAGCTCAACTGGCTGGCCAGGAGACGTCCGGCGGTTTGTGACCGGCGGTCGATCCCGGAAGGACGGCGGTGAACGGGCCCGAACCTCACGCCAAGCACGAGCGTGCCACACCAGCAGCGTGGCACGAGTTCGAACGGGCCGCACCCACGGTCGCCGATGCCATCCGCGGCCGCTTCGAGGCCCACCTGCATCACGTCCTCGGCACAATCCGGCCCGACGGGTCGCCGCGACTGAGCGGGACCGAGGTGAGGATCGAGCACGGCGAGGTGACGATCGGGATGATGGCTGGTTCGCAGAAGCTGAGCGACGTTCAACGGGATCCTCGTGTCGAGATCCACAGCGCCCCGCTCGACACCGAACTCGCCGCCGGAGACGCCAAGCTGTCTGGCTTACTGGTCGAGCAGGGGCTGGCACACGAAGCCCAAGGCACCTCTTTTCGCCTCCGCATCGCCCTCGCAAGTCTTGTCCGCGTCGAGGGCAACGAACTCGTGTTCATGACCTGGCGAGCCGGCGTTGGCCCACGAGAGATCCGACGCTCATGAACATTGCAGGGGGGCTGCAGGCCGGGCGGGGGGGAATTGCCGGGGAAGGGCTGCAGGCCCGGCGGGCGGGAATTGCCGGGGAAGAGCTGCAGCCCGGCGGGTGAGAAATTCCCGGGAGGCTCATGCGCTGACTGGTGGCGGATCCGGGGAGCGCCGTGCGCCGACGATCTGCATGAGACCGAAGACGTGGTGGTGGACGACCTCGAGGCCCCGTTCGAGGAGTTCACATCTGAGTTGGTCCGCCCCGATCATCCGCATGCCGCTGACGCGGCCGAGCAAGTCCCTCATCGCCCCGGGCAGGCCCTCCGGGCGGGAGGTGGTGAGGACCGCCAGGCGGCCGCCCGGTACGAGTGCGCTGGCCATCCTGTCGAGCGCAGCCCAGGGGTCGGAAAAGAGATGGAGGGCGGCGAAGCAGCAGACGGCGTCGACGCTCTCCTCTCGGATCATCAGATCGACTGCGTCGGCGCGGACGTAGACGACCTGGCGGGCGTCGGTCTCGTCGACGGCACGCGCGAGCATGGGTGCGGACAGGTCGATGCCTATGACGGTCCCGCTCTCGCCCACGACGGCCGCGAAGCTCCGCGTGAAGTTTCCGGGCCCGCAGGCGACGTCGAGTACGGTTGCACCTCCTCCGAGCGCGAGCAACTCTCGCGCGAGGCGCTCCTCCTGCGACATCGACGGCCCCGTCGGCCCCTTCAACACCCGTCCCAATGCCGGCCGCCACCATCGCTCGTAGACGACCGGCACGACCCGGCTGCCCATGAGGCGCTGGGCCACGCCTGTTGGTCGAGGCTCGTCGCCCCCGACCAGGTCGAGGTAGCCGCGCTCCACCTGGAGATTCCCACTGTCGAGATTGAGCACCTCCGCCGCCCGCAGGAGCGCTCGCCGGCTCGGTGTGGACAAGCTTCCTCCTCTGGGTCCTACCGCTTCGGAACCGTCTCCCGGCTTCGACGGCCTGCCGGGCTACGCTCGCGCCATGCGGC
>JALYGD010000195.1 GCA_030777265.1 Actinomycetota bacterium
ACCGCCTCTAGGGCTCGTCGAGCGGGGCGTAGAGGTCGCGAGCGGCTCCGACCGTGTAGAGCGAGCCGGTGACCAGGACACCATCGCTCGGGCCCGTAACCCCGGTTGCCTTGTCGAGAGCCTCGGCGATGGTGCTCGTGCGCTCCACCGCCACGCTCGTCCCCGCCCACACCGAGCGGGCTGCCGCCTCCATGCCATCGAGCGTCGCGGCGCGACTCGAGGGGGCGCGCGTCACCACAACGTGACTTGCAAGGTCTCGGAACGCACGCACGATGCCGACCACGTTCTTGTCACCGAGACAAGCCGCGACCAGGACGAGATCCCGGAATGCGAACGCCTCTCGGATCGCCTCGCCGGCCCGGCGGGCTCCGGCCGGGTTGTGCGCCCCGTCAAGAACCACGGTGGGGCTGCGGCTGACCACCTCGAGACGCCCTGGCACCTCGACGCTTGCGAACGCCGCCCGCACGACGTCGTCCTCGATCTTGTCGAGGCTCCCGAGGAAGGCGTGGAACGCGGCCAGCGCCACCGCCGCATTCTCCGCCTGGTAGCGGCCGTGGAGCGGCAGAAACACCTCGGTGTGGCGCCGGGACGGGGTTCGGAGGGTCAGTACCTGTCCCCCCACCGCCAGGCGCCGCTCGTCGACACCGAAGTCGTCTCCCTCGACCAGCAGCGTCGCGTTTTGACGTTCCACTGCGGCACGAATGACGTCAAGCACCTCGCGGGACTGCGCCCCGCTCACCACCGCCGCGCCCGGCTTGATGATGCCCGTCTTCTCCACCGCCGTCTCGGCGGGACTGTTTCCGAGCTCGGGGTGATCGACGTCGATGCTCGTCAGCACCGCGACCTCTCCGCGGACAAGGTTCGTCGCGTCCCACGAACCACCCATGCCCACCTCGAAAATGCCTACCTCGACCGGGTAGTCCGCGAACCACCAGTAGGCCAACGCGGTCAGCATCTCGAAGTACGTCACCCGCTCCCCCGCCGGCGAACGCTCAGCGTCGACGAGTTCGGCGAGAGGAGCCACGTCCTGGTACACGGCGGCGAACTGCTGCCTGGTCATCATCTCGTTTCCGACACGGATGCGTTCGCGGAGCGACTGCAGGTGAGGCGAGGTGTAGGTTCCGGCTTGGATTCCGAGCGCTTCGAACAGGGCAGCGATCATCCGCGACACGGAGGTCTTGCCGTTCGTGCCGGTCACGTGCACGGACGGATAGGTGCGCTGCGGTTCGCCGAGGCGGTGCGTGAGAGCCGTGATGCGGGACAGATCCGGAACCATCCGGGTGGGCACCCGCGATTCGAGGTCGTCAAGCGCCTGCTCGTAGCTGAGCACGGTCACGGCGGGAGCCCCAGCCTCGTCAGGGCGCAGCTGCGCCGCTGCTCTCCCCGATCACAGCTTCAAGCTCCGCGATCTCGGCCTGCAACGTCTCGACGACGCGCGCCCACTCGTCGCGCTTCTCGCGCTCACGCACGACGACACGGCTTGGAGCGCGCTCGACGAAGCGTGCGTCTGCGAGCCGTTCCATGGCGCGGCCACGCTCGGCGGCAGCCTTCTCGAGCTCCTTGCGCATGCGAGTGAGCTCCTCCTCCACGTCGATTGCGCCGACGAGCGGTATGAAAACGTCGCCTGCCGCCGATACGACGCGAGCGGTGCCGGCCACTTCGGGGCTCTCGTCTCTGAACGACAGCCGCTCGAGCCCGGCGAGGGCGTGCACGAGCGGGGCGAGCGGTTCCAGCACCTGCCGCATTGGAGAGACGACCGTCGCTTCGATGCGCCGGCTGGGAGGGATGTTGTGGTCCGACCGGAAACGCCGCAGCGCGCCGACGAGCTCTTGGAGCACGGTGAAGCGCTTTTCGGCGTCGCGGTCGCGCTCGCCTCGCGACGCTGGCCAAGCGGCTCCCGCAAGGGAGTCCTGTCCACCATCGGCCCCGCTCAGCGCGCGCCACAGCACCTCGGTGACGAACGGCATGAAGGGGTGGAGCAGCCGCAGCAGATCGTCGAGAACGGCGAGCAGCACGCGGCGGGCGGCGTCGCGCGCGGCGAAGTCGTCACCGTAGAGACGGACTTTCGCCGCCTCCAGGTACCAATCCGCGAACTCGTCCCAGGCGAAATGGTAGAGCGCCTGTGCGGCCGTGGACCAGTCGAGGGTGCCGATAGACGTGGCACGGTCCACCTCGGCCCGACAGGCCTCGAGCCGGGAGAGGATCCAGCGATCTTCGAGCGCGGGCGCCGGGATGAACTCCAGCAGCTGCGGTCGGGTCCCGTCGGACGCCTGAAGGACGAAGCGGGCCATGTTCCACAGCTTGTTCGCGAAGCGCCGGCCTCCGTCCACCCACTCCTCGGCGAGCGGGACGTCCTGCCCGGGAGAACAGTGCTGGAAGAGCGCGAAGCGGAGGGCGTCGGCACCGTAGCGGTCGATGAACTCGAGCGGGTCCACGACGTTCCCGAACGACTTCGACATCTTCTTGCCGTACTGGTCGCGCACCATGCCGTGGTTGTGCACGACGTGGAAGGGAACGTCCACGAGGAAGT
>JALYGD010000196.1 GCA_030777265.1 Actinomycetota bacterium
TGGACACGGCTAACCCGCAGCCTTCTGCTGGCCCGGTGGCATCGGCGGGGCCGCTTCGCGAGCGCAGACGGCGGCGCGCCTGAGGAGCAGGTCGCCCCCATCAGCGCGACAAGGCCGTGGACTTCGGCTCCTGGGGAGCGAGTTCGGCCAGGATATGTCCGAGACGGAGGGCGTCCTCGGGGCCACTGCTGCTCGGCCACCTGCGTGCGCAGGCGATCCTCGGCCTCCCAGAGCTCGGGCGTCAGCTCAGGTCCGAAGTCCTCCGCCTCGAACACCTGGCGAAATCTGGACCTCGCCCTCGAAGGGGCCGCCCTTCACCCATTCGATCGCCTCGTCCTTCGACTTGACCTGAATGAGCCAGAACCCGGCGACGAGCTCCTTGGCCTCAGTGGCTTGGCGTTCCGGACCGTCCGGCCCGGTGACCGAGCCCCCACCCAGTGCGTCGAACGGGGCGGGGCCAGATCGACACCGTGCTCCCCTTGCGCTCCTGGGAGTGCCCCCGGCAGGAATCGAACCTGCGCTCCGGGTTCCGGAGACCCGTGCTCTATCCACTGAGCTACGGGGGCGATCGCAGCGACGAGCGCGGCGCGCGACGAGCGTACCACCGGAGGGTCAGGCGCAGGCCCGAGCAGCCGAAGGGCGGCAGCGCGACATGCAAGTACCCTCGTCCCCGTGGTCAGACCTGAACAGATCGATCCCGTCCTCGCCGACGTTGCTCGGCGGGTGCGAGCAGCCCTCGTCGTCGCCGGCCTGCCCGACACCGAGCCACCCTTCGAGCGGCCTCGCCTGGCCGAGCACGGGGACTGGTCCACGCCCGTGGCGCTCGGGCTCGCGCGCGAGGCGAGGCAGCCGCCACGCGTGGTCGCCGAGCGACTCGTCGCCGAGCTCGAGGTTCCCGAGCTCGTTGCCGGGATCGAGGTCGCCGGGCCGGGCTTCGTGAACTTCCGCTTCAGCCACCGCTACTTCGAGGACGTGGTCCGGCGTGTCCTTGGCGAAGGGGAGGCCTACGGCCACCGCATCCGGCCGGCCGACGAGGTCGAGCAGGTCAATGTCGAGTTCGTGTCGGCCAACCCCACCGGACCCCTCCACCTCGGAGCGGGCCGCTGGGCAGCCGCGGGTGATTCCATCGCCGCGCTGCTCGAAGCGGACGGACACGACGTCCACCGCGAGTACTACCTCAACGACACGGGCGAGCAGATCCGTCGCTTCGGGGAGTCGATCGTGCGGGCGGCTCGGGAGCAGCCTCTGACGGCCGATCACTACCGCGGCACCTACGTGGCGGAGATCGCCGAGGAGGTGCGCGCCGCTCACGGCGAAGGCTTCTTCGTGGGACCGGAGGAGGAAGTCGTCGAGAGGGTGAGCGAGGCGGCGACCTCTCACATGATCACCCACATCCGCGAACTGTTGCACCGTCTCGGCGTGGACTTCGACGTCTGGTTCTCCGAACGGGCCCTGCACAGCGAAGGGGAGGTGAAGGCCACCGTCGAAGCGCTCGTCGAAGCTGGTCTCGCCTTCCGCCAGGAGGGTGCGATCTACCTCCGTACGAGCGAGTTCGGTGACGACAAGGACCGCGTCCTCGTCCGCTCCGACGGCCGCCCGACCTACTTCGCGGCGGATTGTTCCTACCTCCGGAACAAGCGCGACCGCGGCTACGACCGCATGATCTACCTGCTCGGAGCCGACCATCATGGTTACGTGAGGCGACTGGAAGCCGTCGGAGCCGCTCTTGGGATCCCCGAAGCATCCCTCGAGATCCGCATCGGGCAGATGGTCAACCTGCTACGGCAGGGCGAGCCGGTGCGGATGAGCAAGCGCGCAGGCGACTTCGTGACCCTCGGCGAGGTGGTGGACGAGGTCGGCGTCGACGTCACCCGCTACCACTTTCTGCGCCAGAGCCTCGACATGACCATCGACTTCGACCTTGCAGAGGTCGTGCGCGCATCAATGGACAACCCCGTCTACTACGTCCAGTATGCGCATGCCCGCATCGCCTCGATTCTGCGCAACGCCGACGAGTCCGGTTTCGAGCCCGG
>JALYGD010000197.1 GCA_030777265.1 Actinomycetota bacterium
GCCAGCATCGGGCTTTGGCAGCGGCCGAGGCACGCACGAATGTCGCCCAGCTCGAGCAGGAGAAGGACAACCTCGAGGCGGAATCGCGGCGGATCGCGGCGCTCATCCGGGAGCGGGAGCGGGCCGCAAAGGCAGCCGCTGCTGCAGCCACCCGCGCCCGATCCCCGGGACGGCTTGTGGGTGGAAGCGGTGGAAGCCCCTCCGGGGTCGTGGGCACGACGGGTTACATCTGGCCCCGCTGCGCTACGGTCACGTCCGAGTACGGCCGGCGCTGGGGACGAATGCACCAGGGGATCGACATCGACGGCGACACGGGCAATCCGATCTACGCGTCGAAGGCAGGTACCGTGATCTTCGCCGGCCGGTCGAACGGCTACGGCAACCTCGTCCTCGTCAGCCACGGTGACGGGGTCGTCACCGCCTACGCGCACCAGAGCGCATTCGCGGTTCGCGACGGCCAGCGGGTGTCCCAGGGGCAGCGTATCGGCAGCGTCGGCAACACCGGGAACTCGACCGGCCCCCACCTCCACTTCGAGACCCGGGTCAACGGGACACCCGTGAACCCGCGACGATTCCTGCCCCGCAGCTGCTGAAGCCATGCCCACGGGCCTCGCGACCAGCACCCTTTGCGCGGTCGTTGGGGTCCTGCAGTGGCCTATCATCGAGCGCATCCCGCTGTTCGGGGACCTCGCGATCTCCCCGCACGGTATAGGGGCCGCAGCAGGTTTCCTCGTGGGCGCGAAGCTCATGCTGCGGCGTACCGAGCTACGTGGACTGGGCCACTCCTACGTCCCGCACATCCGCGACGCGGTGCAGGATCTGCTCGTCCGGGCAGCCATCGGCGCCATTATCGGCTCGCGTCTCTTCTATGTCCTCACCCACCTGGACATCTACGCCCGAGACCCGCTGCGCATCCTCTTCATCTGGGAGGGAGGGCTCACCTTCCTAGGTGGCGTCGCGGGCGCCATACTTGCCGCGCTACCGGAGGCCCGGCGTCGCGACTACCGTTTGTGGCAGCTGCTCGATTCCGCTGCGCCGGGGCTCGCTGTCGGCATCGCGATCGGTCGTACCGGTGACCTCGCCATCGGGGACCACATTGGCGACTTGGCCCCCGACTTCCCCCTTGCATGGCGCTGCACGGCCAATTTCTGGCACGAGGCGACGAACAGCCTGAGCTTCACGAACCCGGTCCCACCTCAGCCGTACCCGTTCAGCGCGGTGGAGGCCCCGACTCAGGGATGCTTCGCGAGCGCCGTCCACCAGACGGCGCTCTACGACTTCTTCCAAGCGGCGTTGCTCGTAGGGCTGCTCCTGGCGCTCGAACGCCGGCCGCGATGGGACGGGTTCTTCGCCGCTGCCTACGTGTACTGGTATGGGACCTTCCGGGTCATCATCGACTTCCTGCGCCAAGACCGCCGCCTGTTCGGCTTGACGGGCTCGCAGTACGCAGCGCTGACCGCGATCGTCGCGCTCACTGCGTTCTTGAGTTGGACCAAGCCCTGGGAGCGCCGGCCGTGGACGTGGACGCCCCCGGACTTCGATCTTCCCTGGCTGCACGCAGCCGGGGAGACAGTGGGTGCAGGCGGAGACGGCGGGGAACACGAGGCTTCCCACCCCTCCGCCGAGGGATAGCGGGATGATCCAGTCGCCTTCGGGGCTGGCGACCGAAGGTCGCCGGGCGGGTGGGTGACCCGGGACACCGCCGAAGGACCCGGACTTGGCTGAGATCACCCACCCCCTAACGCAGGCCCAGGGTTATTCTCTTTTCATGGTGGAGGGCCATGAACGCTTCGAGGAGCTCGCTCTCCAGCACGTCCTGGGTGGACTGAGCTCTTCCGATGCCGCGATCTTCCGGGCCCACCTCGTCGACTGTCGTGAGTGCCGCCTGCGTGTGGCCGAGCTGCGCGATATGGCTGCCGAGCTGGCGGCGACCGAGCGCGAGGAGCGGCGCCGTTCGGCGGTCGCCACTCAGGTTGCCCGTCAGGAGGGGTCGAGCGAAGAGCCGCGTTCGTGGTTGCCGTGGTCGTCGCCCCGCTGGGCTCTGCTTGCGATCGTGCTGGCCTCCCTGGTTGTCGTCGCAACACTGTTCTGGAACTATCATCTGCGCCGCGTAACGGGGCAGTACGCCGGCGCTCTCGAATATCAGGCAGAGGTTCTCGAGGTCCTCGGCTCCGGGGAGCCGCTTGCAGTTGAGGCTCGGGAGGGTGTGCGAGGGATCGCCGCGATCCATGATGGAGAGGTGGCGGTGGACCTGCTGCGGCTGCCAACGCGGGCGGATGCGCAGGTCGCCATCTGGCTCGTGCATGGAGACGATGTCAGCCTGGCGAAGCATGCCCCAGCTCCCAGGGACGGTCGCCTGCCAGACGTCGTGCCCGTCGTCGATGCAGACGCGCTACTTGTCACCCTCGAGGAAGGAGGCGCTCCTCCTCTTATACCGAGGGGTCGCGTGCTGGCGCGCGTCACCCTGCCGGTCCCTTGAGCGTGCGGGAAGCGCAGGGCACCCAACTGCTGCCGCTGCGCGCGTTGATCGCCCCTATTGCAGTGGTAGTCGCGGCGTGGGTGCCCGCCCTGGGGCTCGAGCGAGGAGTCCCATTCGTTGCTGCCTCTCGTGGTCGTGGCGTCACCGGGCGATGCTCACGGTAACTCGCTGGAGCGTCTTCTCCCATCTCGACACGCCGTCGGACACGTGTGCCTACTGCCACGCATCAGGCAAGGAGATTTGGCCCTAACACGAGGCCCGCCCACCAGCCGATGGTTGATGGACAGGACGGGGGGCTAGGTAGGGGTTATGAGAAGGGGACGGCGTAGGTCAGACATCGAAGGGTTGCAGAACCGGTCAAACGTGAACCGTGCGCGTCCGGGGGCCGTTCGATACGCTGCAACACTTGTCACAATTGCTGCGGGCGCGTAGCTCAGTGGGAGAGCGCTGTCTTCACACGGCAGAGGCCGCTGGTTCGATACCAGCCGCGCCCACCGATTCTATCTGCCACAGGACTCGTTGCCGGTCACGGGGTTGCGGGCAAAGGACGTTCTCAACGCTGCCGTCAACAGGGGCGGTAGGCGAGCGGCAACAAGTTCGAGCCACCTACCACCACGATCTCACGAACGAAGTGCGCGTAACAACGACAAGATTGTGGACTATACGTTACTGATGAACCATTTATTTTCGAGAAATACGCGCACTTTGCTGCGTTAGTTTAGCTCAGGACTGCTCCGCACTAAGCGAGGTGTCCACAGATAAGTTGCGCAGGCGGACGTTTTTCGGCCTGCCTCGTCGAGCGTTTCCGGCTGACGGCAAGCCGATCAATCTTCTGCACGGCCGGCCCAGATTGCGGTAGGCGGGTGGGGAAGTGGGCTGGGAGGCGAGGCCGCCCGCCGAGGTACCCTCCTTCAGGCCAAGACGGAAGAGCCGGCAGCAGCGCACGGCGGTGGCTTCGGCCCGCGACGAGCGCCTGCGCGGGGCACGGATGGGGCACAAGGCGGCGGAGAAAACCCGAACCGACGATGCCATGGAGACATGGCACTGTCACGCGGGCATGCGGCGGGTCCGGGGAGGGCACCCAAGAGGCCTGATCCGCTTTACCGAGGCAGAGGCCGCCGGTTCGAGACCAGCCGCCCCCCAGATCAGCTGGCCTCCTCGAGCTTTCGCTCCGCCTCACGCACTGCGGTGAGGGTGCGTTTGACTTCGGCACGGAGCTTCTGGACCGCCGCGTCGCTGGCCTTGTTGCGTTCGGCGGCCGTCAGCCTTCCCTGAGCGTTCGTGTACTCGCTGTAGGCAGCCAGCCACCGGACCTTGACGGCCGCTTCTTCCTCAGACATCACACGTGCGAACAGGTCGCGGTCCTGGCCGGGGAGGGGCTCTTTGCCGCGGACCCACCCGCGGGCCACCGCGGCGTCGACAACAACTTTGGGTGCAATTTCCACACCGGCGTCCCGGCTGGTCGGGAAGACCAAGTAGAGCGGCGAGCACTCGAGGGCTGCGCCGAGTGCGAGGACTTCGTCCAGCCCGATCTGGTGCTGGCCAGTCTCGATGTGGTTCAGGGTAGCCGGGTCCATGTCGACGCCGAGATTGGCGAGCCGGCGTACCAGCTCGCGCTGGGACCATCCGTGTGCTTCGCGCACGGCTCTGACCTGGGATCCGAACACTTCCGATGGTTTGGGTACGGCCACAGCGGTTGCTCCTGTCTCTATTCCTCTTTCGTCCTGCGGCAGGACCGGCTACTACCGGTGACCGGCCCAGGCGGCGTTGCGACACATCCGAACCCTACGACCTCGGCAACCACTCGCTGATGCCCCAAATGACGCTGTTGTGTTTCCGCAGCTAGGAGGTGGTTTCGCCGAAGATGGCAGGGCTGCCCCGTCGCCCTTCGGGCGGACAGCGAGGGTCAAAGGTTCGGTACGTGTCGCGTCAAACACGTTCCGTAGGGAGATCTGTGACGAACTCGGCTCCCTCCGCGTCGACCTCGCTCTTGCCGTCAACCCCACGCGATATCCCAGACCGGTCCACACCCTCGGGACGAGGGCGCGCGGGATCCACGAGCGGTGGCGACGCCAGAAGCTGCAGGAGATCGTCCACAGCGCCGATCCCTCGCGTGCAAGAGGCGGATGAACACGTTGACCGTCACCACCTCGAGGCGCCGCCCGAGACCGCCGCTCAAGCGGACGAGGCGTCCATTCGGTTGACGGCGGGACTGCGCGCGTTTTCCGGCGGCAAGCAGGCCAGCCATTTGAGCCGGGGGGGTGCTCTCTACGGTCGAAACGACGGGAAGTTCCGGAGACACGTTGGAGATTCACCCACTGCGGTGGAGAATGTCCCACCTGGGTCGTCCCGAGCGACGGGTAGGACGAACGGACGGTCGCTTGCCGTACTCGTGGCTGCGCGCAAGGAGCAACGATGCCGGACCGACTGGCTGACATCAAACGGGAACTCGCCCACATCTACACCCTGGGCGGATATGCGGCAGGTGGTGGGGAATCTTATCCGCTGTCGCAGATGGACTGGCTCG
>JALYGD010000198.1 GCA_030777265.1 Actinomycetota bacterium
CCGCCCTCACACTGTCCGACGGACGCGTGGCGGTGGTCGGCGGCGGGCTCGGCAGCGTCCCCCTGGCGGCGACGGAGGTGTTCGACCCGGCCTCTGGAACCTGGAGCCCCTCGGGGGGTCTCCAGCAGCCTCGTCGCGGCCACGGGCTGGTCCGCCTCCACGACGACCGACTGCTCGTCGCCGGAGGGATCGCGGGAGGAGAGCTTTTGCGCTCGGCGGAGGTGTTCGACCCCTCGGTCGGCGCCTGGGCCCGCGCCGGGGACATGACCCATCCCCGACTCGGCCACACCATGACCGTGCTGCCCGACGGCACGGTGCTCGTGACGGGAGGAACGGGGGAGACGGGCACGTCGAGCCAAGGCAGCCAGAGCGTGCGGCCGCTGGCGGCCGCGGAGCTCTTCAACCCGGCGACCGGGACGTGGACCCCCGTCGGCGACCTGCTCGTGCCCCGCTTCGAGCACACCGCGACGCGCCTCCCCGACGGCCGGGTCCTCATCGCTGGGGGCATCGGCAGTGAAGGTGGCGCGGTGGCGGCGGTGGCTTCGGCCGAGCTCTACGACCCCGCCACCAGGACGTTCGCCCGAACCGGCCAGATGACGCAGCCGCGCAGCGACCACGCGGCGGTGATCCTGGCGGGTGGCCGGGTCCTGGCCGTGGGGGGCGATGGCGGTGAGAGCGCCCTCAGCGGCGGCGAGATCTACGACCCGGCTCGCGGGGCCTGGTCCCAGACCGCCCCGTTGCGGCAGCCACGACGGGGCCACAGCGCTACGCTGCTCGACGACGGCAGCGTCCTGGTCGCCGGAGGCGAGTTCTTCAGCCAGGGAGCGCGCACCTCGCTTGCGAGCGCGGAGCGCTTCGACCCCTCTCGAGAGACTTGGGCCGATGCGGGCGCCATGAGCTGCCCCCGCAGCGAGCACGCAGCGGTCGTCCTGCCTGGCGGAGTGGTACTCGTCGCAGCCGGTGACGCCGCCTTCCCTGGTCAGCCGCCAATCGCCCAGAGCTGCGTCGACCTCTACACGCCCGGCTCGTGAAGCTCCATTTGACCCGAGCTGCGCCGCAGGGCGGCGGGCCCGGGCTCGATGTCGTGCGGGCCCTGGCGGCCGGGCTGGCGGTAGCGGCGGTCCTGGCCGCGTGCTCGAGCGGTCCGCCGACCGGACCGCAGGTGGGCAGCCCGCCGTCAGCGAAGGACCAAGTGGCCACGAGGCAGGTAACCGTGAAGGGGCAGGTCCGCACCTACCGGCTGTTCGTGCCCGCATCGGTGGACCGCGCAGCGTCGCTGATAGTGGTGCTGCACGACGCCGGAGGGACCGCCCAGACCATCGCACAGGCGACACAGTTCGAGCGCAAGGCGGCCACAGGCGGCTTCGTCGTGGCTTACCCCGAGTCGCTGAGTGGCACGTGGAACGGCGGTTTCTGCTGCGGCAGCGCCCCATCGCAGGGGATCGACGATGTGGGGTTCCTGGAGCGGTTGCTCGAGGAGTTGTCGGCCGACCCCCGCATCGATCCCGCCCGCATCTACGTCGCCGGTGTCTCCAACGGGGCGGTAATGGCCTACCGGTTCGCCTGCGAAAGGGCCGAGCGCATCGCTGGGGTGGCCTCAGTGGCCGGCGCTTTGACCCTCGAAGCCTGCCGACCGGCCGAGGCCGTCTCGGTGCTGGAGATTCATGGGACTGCGGACCCGGTCGTGCCCTACCACGGAGGGGAACTACTGCCTTTCACCCATGCGACCCGGCCTGTGCCGAGCACCCAGCAGCAGGTGGAGAGGTGGGCCGCCCTCAACAGCTGCACCGGGGAGCCAGCAAGCCGGAGAGAGGGCCCGGTAACCAGCATCACCTGGGGAGGCTGCCGGGACGGCGTCGTGGTCCGGTTGGTGAGCATCGAAGGCGGCGGGCACACCTGGTACGCATCCGAGTTCGGCCCCATCGACGGGGCGGTCGACGCCACGTCAACCATCGCAGAGTTCTTCGACCTGGCCTCCTAGGGTCACGACGAGCACCCGCTCCTTGGCCGTTTAGCCCGACGCTCCCCATCCGCCTGCTGGGGCGGCGACACTGTCACCAGCCGTTGCAATTCCTCGTACTCCTGGCCCGGCTCGAGGGGCAGATTGAGCCTTCTACTGAGGGTCGGGGTCTGCCGACAGGCCTTGCTCGATGAGGATGAGTTCCTCGTTGTCGGCAAGGGCTGCTGTGTCGATAGGGGCGGCCACCGCGATGATGGCTGCCGCGACCATCGAGGGCGAAGACGCGGCTGCCCTGAGCTGGGCCAGCATCGGCCGGGGATCGGACGGCTCGATCGGGAGGTTGAGTTGTCGGCGCCGGATTCGCCGGCTCACCTGTTCGATCACCGGGACCAGCGCACAGGTGACCGTAAGGCTTGACAGGATGCCCAGCTTGACCCCGAACTCGGTGGGCTGAAACCAGACGAGACCTGCGGCCACCAGTGCCGGGGCGGCGCCGAAGATCATGCGTGCGAGGGGGGCCTTGGGAGCGGTCTGGGGATCCGACATCATGAAGAACACGAAGATCAGTACCTCGGGGGACAGCACGAGGTTGACCCAGTAGAAGGTTCCAGCGACCGGCACTGGGTGCCAGATAGCCCAGAAGCTGTTGCCGGCGGCCGCGAAGAAGGCGATGAGCAGCCCGAACGTGACCAGGAACGACACGACCATCGGCATCATCCCCAGGGCCCTGAGGATCCACACCGCTCCCAAGAGGATGACCGCGAAGGTCAAGACGACGGGGAGGCTCAGGTAGGGCCCCCACCACAGGTACTGCGGGAAAACGCCGGCCGGTCCCACCACCAGCAGCACCCACACCAGGCCGACGTTCGAGGGGTTGAAGAGGTGACGTCCGCTGGGGCGGACGAGGTATTTCGATAGCAGCGCCAGCAACGCAGCGAGCGCGAAGAAGTGGATGCCGTTGAGGCTCCACCAGTCGCCGTGCTCGGTGCCGGTGGCGCGCAGGAGCAGCGCGACGCTGTTGCCGGTGAGCATGGCACTGGCGGGCCATACGAGCTTCTGCTCGCGCCGGAAGGTCACGGTCATCTCGACGAGGGCGCTCACGCCGATCGCCACGAGGATTTGGGCGATCGACAGCTTGAAGTCGAGGACGGTCTGCCCCAGTACCTGAACGGTCAAGAGCACGGCAGCGAGCCGAAGGCGCGGATCCCGACGGCTGGGCAAGATCACCGGTATGTCACGTCCCCGCAGTACCAGGCGGGGAACGTTGGGCAGCGCCGCGGTGTCAGACGTGCTCATGGTGACGGCGGTGTCAGGGTCGCTGCGGCATAGGCACTCAGCACCGGCGGGCACCAGATGACCACCGACCGGTATTGGGTCGGGTCGACCGT
>JALYGD010000199.1 GCA_030777265.1 Actinomycetota bacterium
GCACCACCCTCGCCGTGGTCTTCCGCTCCGTGCCGGTGGCCCTCGGCGTGGGCTTCACCTGGGCCGGCCCGTTCGAGAACATCATCGTCGACTCGTGGCCCACCGGTTACCGGGTGTTCCCCGGTGAAGTGCTCGGCGCCCTCATCCAGGGGGGCACCGCTGCTCGGCATCGGCCGAGCCCTGGCGACCGCCGCCGTCTACACCGGAGTGGCCGCCGCCATCGCCCTGTTCCTCGTGTCCCGAAGGGATGTGACCGCATGACCGCTCTGCTGCTGGCCTACCACCACGGACCGGGCCACGACGGCTGGTTCCCGTTCTTCCCGGTGGTTGCCCTGTCCTTCCTCGGCCTCTGCATCGCCGTCTTCCTGCTCGTCGGGCGGCGGTGGCCTCGTTCGGACCGGCGCTCCGGGGACTCCGTGCTCGCCGAGCGCTACGCCCGGGGCGAGATCGACGAGCCCGAGTACCGCCGCCGGCACTCGGTCCTGCGAGGCAAGGCCTGAGGCCGCACCCGCGCGCCGGTTCTGGCCGGGGGTAGCTTGACCCGCCGAGCTGCTCCTGTGCCGGAGCGGTGTGCGGTGGCCGCGTGGCATGCAAGTGGCATACTCATGCCATGGCACGAGTGCGTGTGAGCACGACCGTCGACGAGAGCCTGCTCTTCGAGGCTCGCAGCATCCGTCGGGACGTCACCGACGCCGCCCTGCTCGACGAGGCGCTCCGAGCGCTGGTCGCCCGACATCGCGCCGCGGAGATCGACGCCGCCTACGCGGCGTACGACGAGCACCCAATCGACGAGCCCGATGAGTGGGGCGACCTGGCGTCGTTCCGGGCAGCAGCGGCGAAGACGTGACGAGCACCCCGCGTCGTGGGGAGCTGTGGTGGTGCGAGCTGCCGACCATCGGACGCCGTCCCGTCCTCGTGCTCTCCCGGGACGCGGCCATCCCCCGCCTGCGTCGCACCCTCGTCGCCCCCTGCACGACGACGATCCGAGGCCTTGCCAGCGAGGTCGTCCTCGAGCCGGGTGAAGCTCCGGTTCCTCGGCTCACGGCGATCAACCTCGACTCTGTGGAAAGCCTCTCCATCGGCGTGCTCCTCGAACGGCTCGGCTCCGTGAGCAGTGAGCGCATGCGCCAGGTATGCACGGCGCTCGAGGTCGCCGTCGACTGCCAGAGTTGAGCCAACGATGCCGCCGAACCGGCGTTGGGTGACACGAAAGAGGCTGGAGACTGGACCGCCAGCAACAGAAGTGCGGTAGTCCGCCAAGGTCACGCCGGATCCGCAGGACGAAGTCCGGGACCTTCTCACCGGGCCCGGGACCCCCGCTGGCACGGGGAAGATGGAGAGCGGGTGACGGGAATCGAACCCGCCTTCTCAGCTTGGGAAGCTGATGGGAGGGGGTTCGTGACCAGCCTCTTCGGGCGAACTCCCTGGTCACGGCGTTCCGGCGTTGTCCGTCCGTGACCGCCAGAAGCCGCCCGTGACCGTTCGTTAGGTCACGCCAAGGTCACGCCGGAGCTGCGCCAGGAGTCTCGGTGGCGCGGGCACTGCGCTGAGCCCGAGCGCGGTGGAGTGGCGCTACGACCGCGGCGATGCCGCCGATGTTCGGTGCGCCGTTCTGCTCGAGTTGCTGCGCCCAGAGGCGGTCGATCCGTCGCGCTCGTGGGAGGAAGCACATGGGAGGCGCGCAACCCGCGACCGCGCTTCCGAGCCGGCGATCAGGGACAGCCGGCCCGGAGACGAGTCGGAGCGATAGGTAGCGTGCGCTGCGCGTCCAGATCCGGCAGTGCGCCATCAGTCGCTTGATGAGGCCGCGCGTTCTGTTGCACGGGTCGGGGCCCGTGGACGGCGTCCGGATTGCCATTATGCCGGTGATCCTGTGGTGCGGTCGCCACAGTTGGAGGCCGCTGCGATGACTCAACCGGTCTCGCCTGATGGCGTGCTCGTACGATTGGGGAGTCCATGGAGGTGCAGACCGCGCTGCCAGTTGGGGTCGCTGCGTTTGTCGGCCGCGACCGCGAACGTGCGAAGGTCGCCGACCTGGTCGCGCATGGGCGCGTGGTGACGTTGACCGGTTCGGGTGGTTGCGGCAAAACGCGGCTGGCCGTGGAGGTCGTCGGGGACCTCGCGTCGCGGTTTTCCGAGCGGGCCTGCTGGGTGGACCTGCAAGGGGTGAGCGAACCTGGGCTAGTCGCAACGGCCGTTGGTGGGGCGGTGGGCGTCCACGAGCGAGCCGACCAGGCCTTGACCGACACGCTCGCCGAGCAGCTTCGTGCGCGGCATCTGCTGGTGGTGCTCGACAACTGCGAGCACCTGGTGGAGGCGTGCGCGGAGCTGGTCGGCGCCTTGTCGTCGGCGTGCCCGCAGCTGCACGTGCTGGCCACCAGCCGCGTGCCGCTCGTCATCGAGGGCGAGGCGAGGTTCGAAGTCGCCGGGCTGCCGGTGCCCGACCCCGATGCTGGCTCCGCCAGCACGGTCGCGGCAGCGGACGCGGCGCGGTTGTTCGAGGTGCGGGCCCGGCAGGTGGCCGCCGACTTCCGGATCGGCGACGACAACGCTTC
>JALYGD010000200.1 GCA_030777265.1 Actinomycetota bacterium
GAAATTCGACGTTCGCACATACCCCATCCTTGCGGCTCGGGCTGGTGCCGAGGCGAGTGGAAAGCTCCTGCGCGAGCCACCGCTCGATGCCGCGCGAGTGCACAGCGACGATCTCGGCCGCCAGCGGATCGTCCAGCGGGTCGGCCACGACTGCGGCCAGGGCGTCGACCAGCTGGTCCGCCCGCTCGGCACGATGGAGATGCAGCACTCGTCGCCGCTCCCGAAACCGGTTGTCGCTCGAGTGGGAAGCGTTCGTCGCGGTCACGCTTCTGGAGTTGCAGTATGCCCGCCGGGCACGACAGCCCAGTGACGGCACAGAGGAGCGCCGCCGGCGGTCGAGGACGACCGACTCAGCAACTCCCACTGCAGGTTGGGCCGACGGTCCAGCAGCTCGCGACAGGTCCCAGCAGCATGCTGCAGATTCCCGACGTCACCCTACCGACCCTGTTCCCGCGCCCGCAGCGGCGTCCCGAGGCCCCTCCAAGGTGGCTCGCACCCCGTAGTGGTCGGACACCACTGGTTCTTCCTGCCCGGTGAGTACGACAGCCGCGTCGACGATCTCGAGCCCGCGGGCGAGGACGTGGTCGACTCGTCGCTCGAGCAGCTCCGTCTGCTCGGCGTAGGCGTTGGCCGGGTGGAAGGTCCAACATTCTTCCTCGTGCACCGCCCCGTAGCAGTCCAAGAACCCTGCGTCGGTCAAGACCCGCAGCGGACGGGAGCCGATCACGTCGTTGAGGTCGCCCACCACAACGGCCGGCCCGGCGAAGCCCTCGAGCTCCTCGAGGATGCGCTCGGCCTGTTGCTGTCGCAGACGGCTTGCACCGAGCGGAAACGCGAGATGGGTGTTAGCGACCCGTACCACCGCACCCTCGGGCATCTGCACGTCCAGCTGCTGCAGGGCGCGCAGGTGGGCGTCTTCGAGGCCATGTGGCAGCGGGATGGTGGGGGCGGCGTCAGCAGGGAGCTGGGTGAGGAGCGCCAGTCCTTCTCCGGGCCACAGCAGCCGGCCCGTGTCCACGTGGTAGGCGACGTAGCCGCACGCCTCGGCCAGATCATCCGCCTGCGAGCGGTCGCTGAGCTTGGCGACCTCCTGGAGGGCCACCACGTGCGGACGCTCACGCCGGAGGTAGGCGATCAGCCCGCTCATGCGCTTCGCCAGGGGCGGGTTGTCCCCCCAGAGGTTGATCGTCAGCACGTGCAGCGGCACTGGTTCGGGCCGGTCTACCGCTCCGCTGCTTGAGACCCGCATCCTCCCGGCCCGTCAGCTGACCTGTCGAAAGCGTCGAATCGCCAGCGGGACGAACACCAGGATGATGGCGGCCATCCAGGCGAGCGCGCCGAGCAGGTCGTCGGTGATCGGACCGCGCATGGTGGAAAGGTCTCGGGCGGCGTTGGCGGTCAGCGTCACGGGGCTGAACCGCACGACAGCCCCGATCCAGGAGGGCATGGTCTCAACCGGCACGAATACCGAGCTTGCGAACACCAGCGGGTAGATGGCCACGAAGCTGGCCGACTGGGCCGTCTCGACGCTCTGCACGGTGAGGGCCAGCCAAGCGAAGATCCAGCTCAGCGCGAAGCCGAACAGCGCAACCACGGCGATGGCACCCAGCGCCTCGAGCGCTCCGGACCGGAAGCGGAACCCGACGAGGTAGCCGACCACCACCATGACGAGGATCACGAACAGGCTGCGGGCCAGGTCGGCCACGGTGCGCCCGACCAGCATCGCCGAGCGGGCCATCGGCATCGACCGGAAGCGGTCGACCACGCCTCCCTCGAGGTCCTCCGCCAACCCCACGCTGGTCTGAATCGCACGGAAGGCCGCCGACTGCACGAAGATACCCGGCAACAGGAAGTCCACGTAGGACGTCCCTGGAGGTAGCGCGAGGCTCAGGGCACCGCCGAACACGTACGCGAACAGCAGGACGAACATCACCGGCTCGATGGTGGAGAACACCACCAGCCGCGGTTTGCGGATGAAGTGTCGCAGGTTGACGCCGATCAGCACGACGCTGTCGTGCATGACCCAACGCAGCTCCTGTCTCCAGTCCACCG
>JALYGD010000201.1 GCA_030777265.1 Actinomycetota bacterium
GCAACTCGAATCGCGCCATCGTCATGATGCTCGACGACATGAGCGAGGACGACGTGCCCGGGCTCGAGCTTCCGACGGGTGTGCCGCTCATCTACGATCTCGAGGAGGACGGCACCGTCCGCGACAAGCGCGTGCTCGATTTCTGAGGGTCGGGGGGGCGGATGACGGCGGGGCGGGGGCGCATCGTCTGCGTGCGCCGTGCTCTGCCCCCGGTCCGGAGGTGTCTCACGTGCCTGCTCGTCGTCGCGATGGTCGCCTTCGGCGGCGCCGGCTCGGCATCGGCTTGGGAGGAGGGACGTCAGCGTCACGTCCGTCGCATAAACGAGGCTCCGGGTCTCGTGCGCGACATCTATCGGGTCGACGCGGACAGCGGTCCGAGCGATGTTCAGGTTTTGCGCTTCCGACTCGATGACACTCGACTTGCCCTGAAGACGGAGCTCGCCAACGGCGTTGTCCCCGGCAAGGAAGCGGTCCCCGACCTGCTGCGGCGATTGGGACCGGGAGCCATCGCGGGAGTGAACGGAGGCTTCTCGAACCCCTCGTGCCCGCCCACCTCCCCCGACGGCGACCCCTGTGGTCTGGTCCTGCGCGACGGCCTGCTCGTCTCCGAGGACGTTGCGAACGGCAGCGTCTGGCAGGGCGCGTTTGCGATCTTCCCGCCACTCGTGCGCGCCGAGCCCTGGGCTGTCGGCCGCCCTGGCTTCCATGGTGAGCTGCGGCTGCCCGACGGCAGACCCGTGCGTCTCCATGGCGTCGACCGACAACCGCGTCCCGGCGAAGTGGTCGCCTTCAACCGCGCGTACGACGCCACGACCGGGACGCCTCCCGGCACCCTCGAGCTCGTACTGCCCGGGGTGGACCTGGGCGCCCGCACCGACTCGGACGCCGTGGTCACGACCGTGACCAGAGCCGGCAACTCCAACATCCCCGCACGGGGCACGGTCCTGGCAGCGGAGGGCGCGGGAGCGGCGGCGCTCGGCGGCATCCGAGTGGGAGATCGTCTGCATCTGCGGGTCTTGACCACACCACCCGAGTGGGAGCAGGCCGACCAGGCGATGGCAGCCGGTCCCCTCGTGCTGCGCAACGGCACTCCGACCAGCCCGGGAGAGTGGCGATCCGAGGGCTTCGCTGCACCGCACCACCTGCCCCATCCTCGGACCGTGATCGGCTTCACGCCCGCAGGGGAGGCGCTGCTCGTCACAGTCGATGGACGGCGCCCCGACAGTCGCGGTCTGACCACCCTCGAGGTAGCGCACCTCATGCAGCACCTGGGCGCGGTCGACGCGCTGATGATGGACGGTGGCGGATCGACCACGATGGCGGTGCGAGGCCAGGCTACGAACGTCCCCTGCACGGGCCCTGGCAACTGCGGGCGGCCCCGCCCGGTCGCCTCCGCTCTCGTGGTCTGGTCGAACGTCCCTGCCGGCCTCCTGCCCGAGCTGATCGACCTGCCCGGACCACCACCGTCGTCGTCATAGGCGACCTAAGACGGCACCTCTCGCGTCGCTCCTGCCGACCGCCGCTCGCGGCTATCCTGAGAGTTCCCTGGTCAGCGGAGGTCACGTGCCCGGGTCGATTCGCCCGTCTCAAGGCTGGGGCGTCCTGCACCTGTTCCTCCGGGTCGACCGGGCCGCCACCGCGTCGCTTCCCGCCTCGGCCGGCAAGGACCTCACGGAGTCACTGCGCCGACTCGTGGACGACGAAGCTCTCCAGGTCCACCTTTTCGCAGTCCTCGGACACAAGGCCGACATCATGCTCATGGCGCTGGCCGAGGACCTGAGTGACCTCCGCCGCCTACAGACGACCATCGCGACGTGCGAGCTCGGGACAGCGCTCGAGCTTCCATGGTCCTACCTCAGCCTCACCGAGACCTCGGAGTACACGCCGACGGGGAGTGAGGAGCGCGAGCGTCTCAGGGCGAAAGGCGTCACCGGAGCGGACCTCGAGCGACGGGTCGAACAGTTCGAGGTCAGGACGGCCACCTACAACCATCACAGGCTCTATCCGCAGTTGCCGGAGTGGGAGGTCGTCTGCTTCTACCCGATGACACATCGGCGGGTGGGCGAGGACAACTGGTACCGGCTGCCGTTCGAAGAGCGGCGGGTTCTCATGCACGAGCATGGCCGGTCGGGACGCGCCTTCAGCGGGCGGGTCATTCAACTCGTCAGCGGCTCGACCGGACTCGACGACTGGGAGTGGGGGGTAACGCTGTTCGCGCACGACCTCGCCGACCTCAAGGACATCGTCTACCGGCTGCGGTTCGACGAGGCCTCGGCCCGCTATGGCGAGTTCGGCCCGTTCGTGGTCGGGCTGCGGCGGACCCCGGAGGAGCTCACAAGTGAGCTGGGGCTCGGCGCTCCGTAGGAGCGACGCGAGAGGAGCTGTCTCAGGTCGCCTGAAACGGCGACGGGGGTAGACACGTGAATCGGAGGAGCACGCGGCGTAAGCGACACCAGGAGGCCTCAGGTCGACGGGGCGTCGGTGGCGGCTGAACTTCCGGCGGCGCTCGACCCCGAGCCACTCGTCCACCGCGCCACCGGGCTCCTGCGCCGCCTCGGCCTCGCAGAGGGCGAGCGGGTCGTAACCCTGCTGAGCAACTCCCCGGAGGGGCTCGCGCTCGGGCTTGCCTGCCAGCTCGCCGGCGTCGTCCAGGTGCCTCTCTACCCTGACATGCCCCCGCGGGAGGTGGCAGAGATCGCCGCCGACACCTCTCCCCAAGCGGCCATCGTCGGCCCTGAGGTGCCTCCCGCTGCCCGCCCCCAAGGAGTGCGTCTGTCCGTGCTCGAGCCGGGGGGCCTCGACGACGAGCGGGCGGTGGCACCTACCGGCTCGTGGCCCCGCACCCGACCCATGGCCTACACCTCGGGAACGACCGGTCGACGCAAGGGCGTCCACGTCGGAGTACGCGACGAGATGTGGGGGCGCGAGGTCGTGCACGACGAGCATCACGCGTTCGGTGAGAGGCACGGCAATTCTCACCTCGTCGTTTCCCCACTAGCCCATTCGGCACCCTTCCGGTTCGCGTTCGTCACCGCCTTCCTCGGGGGCCGGGTTGCGGTGCTGCCGGGCGCTGACCCCGAGCTGTGGCGCGAGACCCTGCGGGCGGTACGGCCCATGTCGCTTTTCTGCGTCCCGACCCAACTCCATCGCCTGCTCTCGCTGCCCTCGACGAGCCGCGACGACCTCGCCTCGCTGACGCTGCTGGCGCACGCTGGGGGCCAGTGCCCGGTGCGCCTGAAGCAGCGCCTGCTCGACCTCGCGCCACAAGGCTGTGTCTGGGAGTTCTACGGCTCGACCGAAGGCCAGTTCACGGTCTGCCCCCCTGAGCTGTGGCAGGAGGCGCCCGGCACGGTCGGGCGAGCCCGCCCGGGTCGGCGCCTCGAGATCCGCGACGGCCACACCACCCGCCGGGCCCGCCGCCCTTCGGCCGGCTTTCCCGGCCACGCGCTGCCGCCCGGGCAGGTCGGAACGGTGTGGGTCCACGCACCCGAGCACGCCACGTGGCGGTACTGGCGCGACCCCGAGCGCACCGCCGAGGCGTGGGACGGCGCGGCGTTCACGGTGGGTGATCTCGGGCGGGTCGACGAGGGGGGTCGGCTCATGCTCGAGGGCAGGCCGGGTGACCTCGTCATCTCCGGGGGGGTGAACGTCTACCCCGCCGAGGTCGAGCGGCGGCTGCTCGAGCACCCGGCGGTCGCGGAGGCGGTGGCCTTCGGAGTGCCCGACGAGGAATGGGGCCAGCGCCTGGTCGCCGCGGTGATCCCCCGGCCAGGATGCCGCCCCACCCCTGACGATCTGCGGGGGCACTGTCGCGCGGGGCTGCAACGGGCCAAGGTCCCGAGGAGGGTCCTTGTCGTCGAGGACCTTCCACGCACCGTCACGGGGAAAGTGGCACGCCTGGGGCTCGCCGAGGCGCTCGGACTGGTCGCGCCTCGGGCGCGCGGACTGATCGAGAGCTAGATGTCACGCCGGGAGCTTCGGGCAGACGACCTCAGGCGCGGGGACGGCCTGTGCGTGCCGGGTCGGGCGCTCGTCTGATCTGTCGTGTTCCAGGCACTTGACTCTGGTGGCCGCGACCGCGTCCAAGGAGTATCCCTTACTGCAGGTGCCCGCAGGCGCACCAGATGCGCGCAACCTTGGAGGTATGTGGTGCGACCCACGCGGATGGGGCTGCTCGCTGCCCTCGTGGCCACGTTCACCCTCGGGGGCGGAGGCCTGGCCGAGGCGAACCACTGGTGGAACGGCTACAAGTGGGCCACGACCGATGGCGTGGTCGACCTCTACGCCGACGTCTCCGAGGTGCGGGGCGAATGGGCGCGGGCGACCGGTGAGGTCATCACGGACTGGGACAACGCGGCGCGCATCGAGTTCGACACCAGCCCAGCGGGCAAGCAGGGAGTGGTGACGGTGGAGAGCGCCAGCTACGGTCCCAACGGCTGGCTCGGGGTCGCCATGGTCAGCCTCGAGAGGGGTCGCATCATCAGCGGCCGTGTCCTACTGAACGAGTGGTACTGGAGCAACGGGTTCGTCCAGGGTCTGCCAGCTCGTCAGCATGTCCTCTGCCAGGAGGTCGGCCACGTCTTCGGCCTCGGGCATCAGTCGGGCCGGTCCTGCCTGAACGACAGGCCGTCCGAGCTCGGAAAGTGGCTGCACCCCAACATCCATGACTACGAGCAGCTCGACAGGATCTATCGACAAACGGACGGCTACGACAGCGGCACGCTCAGCGGAAGTTCCCGCAATCCCCAGCGAGCACGGGCCGCTCACAACTGGGTGGTCGTTCATTCCTACCCCGCCCCCGACTACCGCGCGAACGACTGGGCCGCCA
>JALYGD010000202.1 GCA_030777265.1 Actinomycetota bacterium
CAGTGATGACCGGAGCTCGATCCCGCTCTTCTACGTCTCGCCCGCCGGCGTCCCCAGCATGCTCAATCGGAAGTTCAAGAAAGCGGCGGTCGGGCAGCTGGTCGTGCTGGTCGCCGCCGGCGACGGCGCGAAGAGGTGAGGAGGCGGTGGCCCGCCATGACCACCTCCACCCGTGGTTCCTGCCGGCGGGGTAAAGCCCGCGAAGGCACTGCGCAGGGACTTCCCCCGAAGAGCGGGGAGGTGTCTGGTTTCAGGAGATCCCGGATAGCTGTCGCGAGACATAGCGAACACCACCATGGAGAGGTGTGCATGGAGCTCGCTGGCTACGTCGTCAAGGCCGTTGTGGTCGGGGGCCGCAGTGTCGCCGAGGTGGCCGCGGCCCACGTCATCTCCCGCAGCTGGCTCTGCGAGCTGCTGGCCCGCTACCGCCAAGGCGGCGAGGAGGGTCTAAAGCCCGGCTCGCGCCGGCCGGTCGTCGCCGTCGAAGGTGCCCGCAGCGCTCGAGGACGAGATCGTTGCGCTGCGCAAGTCCCTCGCCGAGGAGGGCCTCGACGCCGGAGCCCACACGATCCACTACCACCTCACCCGCCGAGGGCACGCCACGGTGCCTTCGGTGGCCACCATCTGGCGAGTGCTGTCCCGGCGGGGCTTCGTCGTCCCCCAGCCGCAGAAGCGCCCTCGCAGTTCGTGGAAGCGGTTCTATGCCGAGCTGCCCAACGAGTGCTGCCGACACCACGCATTGGGCCCTGGCCGACGGCAGTGACGTTGAGGTCCTCAACGTGGTCGACGACCACTTCCGGCTGCTGGTCACCTCCCGGGCCTTTGGTACCACCAAGGCCGCCGACGTGGTGGAGACGTTCCACCTTGGGATCACCGACCACGGGCTACCTGCGTCGATGCTGCCGACAACGGGGCCATCTTCACCGCCGAGGCCCGCCATGGCCGCTGCGCCATGGAGAACGAGCTCGCCCGCCTGGGCGTGGCCTACAAGCCCAGACCTGCGGGAAAGTCGAGCGGTTCCACCAGAGCTCAAGAAGCACCTGGCCCGCCAGCCCGTTGCAACCACGCGGGGCCAGCTCCAGGACCAGCTCGATCACTTCGCCTCCTACTACAACACCGTGCGACCGCATCGCGCCCTGGGCCGGCACACGCCGGCGGAGGCCTTCGCTGCTCGCACCAAGCTGCACCACATCGGCATCGGCCGAGCGCACGGCGGGGTCCGAGTGCTCCTCTTGGTCAAGGACCTCGACGTGGATCGTCACCGAGGACGGAGAACTGCTCCGCCACCTCACGCTCGACCCGACTCGGGACTGGCAGCCACGTGGACGTCCCTAGGATCGTCCGGGATGTCTCGCGACAACTGTCCGGGATGTCTCGCGACATCACATGGCGCGCTCGGAGGGAATCGAACCCCCAACCTTCTGATCCGTAGGCCGCGGCTTCTGACTTTCAGTCAGATGCTTCGACCCCTCCGAGCAGGGAGTTTACGGCTGTTCCCCCTAATCGGTCGAGGCATTCCCCCAACTTTCCCCCACGATCTGCCTGCGGCTGGCGCCACCGAAAAGCATGGCCCTCAGGCTTGCCAACGATCACGGTCCCCTGCCGGACCGACAGGTCCTGGAGTTCGACTGCGGAGTGCGGGCGTACCCACCGGCCTCCGCCGCCGGCTACTGGCGCCTCCGCTGGGAGGAAGGCGGGCGGCGTCGGGACACCACCGCCCGGAGCCGAACCGACGCCATCGCCAAGGCCGGGGAGCTGGTGGAGCGCCTCGGTCGGGGTACGGCCCACCGACCTGGCCCGGGCCACAGGGGCTGACCTGGTGGCCCACTACCTCGATCCCGCCCGACGGCCGCCGAGGGTGAAGATGTGGTCGGAGCGGCACCGAGACGAGCAGGTCCGCTACTGCCACCGCTACGTCCTGCCGGTGCTGACATCGGTGTCCTGCCGGCGTTTGACGCGGCTCGACTTGCAAGCCGTGCTGGACCAAGCCCCCACGCCCTCGGTCGCCTCTCATCTGGTCCGCTGCCTGACTGCCTTGGTGGCCGCCGGCCTTGAGGAGGGCCACCTCCTCGCCCGCCAGGACGTGTTGCGTGGGGTCCGTTGGCGCCCGGCGGAGGGAGCCGAGGTCCCCGAGCCGACTGGTTTGGCCGTCACCGAGGCGGAGATCCCCACCACCGCAGCGGTCCACGCTCTCGCCCGGGCGACGGCGGAGCACACGGGCGTGTGGTGGCGCGAGCTGGAGATCCTCATGGTCGCCTACTCGGGCCTGCGCTGGGGAGAACACGTCGCCCTGACCGCCGACCGGGTCGATACCGAACTCCGCAGGATCACCGTCGACCGCCAGGTGGTCGAGACCCGCAGCGCCCTCAAGCTCACCCTGCCCAAGGGCAGACGGCGACGGGTGACCATGTTTCCCGCCCGCACTCCCGGCGACGTCGCCCTTGCCGACCTCGTCGACCGTCGTCTGCACGACATCGAATCCGACGGCCTCGTCTTCCCCGCCCCCCGAGGCGGGTGGGCCCGTCGCTCCAACTACGGCCGCAACACCTGGGACCCAGCAGCCGTCACGGCGGGATGGCCACGAACGCCCCGAGGCCGCTGGTCCTGGACCTTCCACAGCCTGCGCCACCTCTTCGCCACCTGGGCCCTGACGCAGCCGGGCCTGCGCATCGAGGACGTCTCCCGCCTCCTTGGCCACAGCGGCACTCGCGTCACCCAGGACGTCTACGTCCATGTGCACGACGACGTGTACCAGCGCTTCTACGAGGCGACTGAGTAACGAGCCATCCATCGAACGCGGCGGCACGGGGAGGCCACCGCTACCAGTGCGGCACGCTCAGAAGCTGCCGGTCCTCAAGAAATCCGCTAGTCCGAGCTCGACGCAGGGGTCGATGATCACCAACAACTCGAGTCCGGGGTACCCGCAGCAGATCGGGCAGTCGCCGCAACCGAACTCCAGCTCCAGGAGGCTGCCGAAGCGCCGATAGGTCGCGATTGTGCCGGAGGCCTGTTGTGTCTTTGGGGCGCGCGGTCTCTGCGGCATCCTGTCTCCGTGCTCCGGATGGCGACGATGGTCGATGCACCCTTTCTCTGCGAGATGCTCTATGAGGCTGCCGTCCCACCGGATACCCTGCGCCCCTCCTTGGAGGAGGTCCTTGGCGAACGCCGGAACGCTCGCTTCGTCGACAACTGGGGCCGCCCTGGTGATCTGGGCGTCGTGGCAGAGGAAGGCGGGCAGTTCGTGGGTGCTGCGTGGCTTCGTCTGCATACCGGGGAGGAGATTGCCCCTGGCTACAGCGGCGACGCCGTTGCGCAGCTGGCAATCGGACTTGTGCCCTCGGCTCGGGGGATGGGCTGGGGCCGGAAGCTTCTTGACCGACTGCTCGATGAGGCGAGGAGCTTGGGGCTCGGCCAAGTCCAGCTCACCGTTGGGTTGGCGAATGTTGCCGCCGTCAGGCTCTATCAGCGAGTCGGCTTCTCCATTCTCGCATCCGACGGTAGGAGCGCTCGCATGATCTGTCGTTTGAACTCCCGAAGCGGCCCAGAGGGGTGAGGTCGCTCATGGCTGAAGGCGACGGCAGCGTCGCGCTACGCGCCGTTCGGTCCGCGCTTCGGGCTCCCCGGCCACCGCGATATCGAGCGGCAGATATGCAGCGCCCCCAACCGGCACTTCCGTGGCAGTGGCCCACCCCCGATATCTGAGGGGCAATCGGGGGACCCCTGAGAGGCAGGACAGTGACGATTTGAGATCACTTCACTCTCGTCCTGATCAGATGTTGGTGTGAAGCTCCACCAGTTCGCGATGCTCGAACTCCACCCCCCACCGAGCGGTTCTAACCTCGAGCGAGCGGAGACCATCGACGTGTTGGTCACCCTGTTGAGCGAGCACGTCAGCATCGAAGCCGACTCAGATCCGCCCCGACGACCGATGTGCGGGGGCAGCTCTCGGTTCAATCGCAGCTACCCCGACCTCGTCGCCCGAAATGACCGCGACCTGGCGGCCGCCACCGGTCACCCCGATCCGGG
>JALYGD010000203.1 GCA_030777265.1 Actinomycetota bacterium
TCCTTCCCTGTCGGCACCAACATCCGCCCAGCTGGTGAAGACGTGCCTGCCGGACAGCTCGTGCTGCGAGCGGGAAGGCGGCTGCGCCCCGGTGACATTGCCCTGCTCGCGGCGCTGGGACGGTCCCGGTTGCGCTGCCACCCCCGTCCTCGTGTGCTCGTGCTTTCCACCGGTAGCGAACTCGTCGCCCCCAACCAGCCGCTCACGCCCGGGGCGATCCGCGACTCGAACGGTCCGATGCTCGCTGCGCTCGTCCGACAGGCCGGAGCGGTTCCCTTCTCGGCCGGGATCGTCCCCGACGACCGCAAGAGCCTCGAGCACGCCTTCGAGTCGGACCTCGGCCACTGCGACCTTCTGATCACGAGCGGTGGGGTGAGTGCTGGCGCCCATGACCACGTCCGTACCGTGCTCGGAACGCTCGGCGAGGTACGGGTGACGAAGGTCGCGATGAAGCCCGGAATGCCCCAGGTCTGGGGCCGGGTGCGCGGCGTGCCCGTGTTCGGTCTTCCCGGCAACCCGGTGTCGAGCTTCGTTTCGTTCGAGGTGTTCGTGCGCCCGGCGCTGCGCCGACTGCAGGGCCGGTTCGACCTCCTCTCCCCGACCGTCACCGCTCGGCTCACTGAAGACGTCCACTCTGCTCCCGCCAAGCGCACCTACCTGCGGGTACGCCTCCGCCAGGAGGCAGGCGGGTGGATGGCCCGCCTGTCGGGGGGGCAGGGGTCGCACCAGCTGAGCGGACTTCTCGACGCCGACGGGCTGGCCGAGATCCCGGAGGAGCGAACGACGGTGCGGGCTGGGGAGGATGTCCGCGTGCACCTGCTCCCCGAGACCTAAGACGGCGACGGAGGTGGTCCCGTGAGCGGCGCCCCGCAGGAGCGACGCGAGAGGAGCCGTCTTAGGTCTCCTAAGACGGCGACGGAGGTCGTCCCGTGAGCGACTCCCGGCCGCCTGCCGCTGCCGAATCCGCGGGTGAGGGCGCCAGCGAGGCTGCTGCGATACCCCACCTCGACGAGGCTGGGCGTGCCCGCATGATCGACCTCGGAGGCAAGCCGCTGACGGCGCGCACCGCCCGCGCCTACTGTCGAGTCCTCCTGACGCCGCAGAGCGCCGCGCGGCTCGCTGCCGGCGACTTCCCGAAGGGCGACGCGCTGGCCGTGGCCCGAATCGCGGGGATCCAGGCCGCCAAGCACACCGCCAACCTCATCCCGCTCTGCCACCCCGTCGCGCTCGACGTGGTCAAGGTGGATGTCGAAGTCGACTCGGTCTCCGGTGTGGTGGAGGTTACAAGCGAGGCGCGGGCGACCGATCGCACCGGGGTTGAGATGGAGGCGCTCGTGGCCGCCTCGGTGGCGGCCCTTGCCCTCTACGACATCGTCAAGGGTGTCGAACGCGAGGCCCGTATCACCGACCTACAGCTGCTCGAGAAGACCGGCGGCATGCGCGGCGACTGGCGTGCCCCCGGCATCTGATCGGCGCCGCGACAACCCCGGCAGGGTCGCTTGGACCTAGCGACCTTTCAGCCGTTCGCCGCCTCGGGCGCATTTCGTGCACATCGCCCGGCGGTGAGCGTGCGAGATGCTTGGGGGCGTACACCTCCGGTGGTACGTTCCCGCGCGGCCTGCCCGGCTTGCGCGGAGGAAGGACCACAGTGAACGGAGCGCTGGTTTTTCTTCTTGCGCTGCTCTGGGCGCTCGTGATCCTGCCGGGTGCTCTGCGATCGCGTCGGACGTCGCCCGCGAGCAGCGTTGGAACCTTCGAGCGCGCGATGGGCGTCCTCGCGCGTGGAGAGCCGAACGGGTACGGGGGTGATGGTCGCTACGTCTACGTCCCCAACGACGCCGTCCGGATCAGCGGTGACCGCGCGATCCGCCAGCAGGAGATCAGGGCCCGGCGGCGGAGGACGTTCATGCGGCTGCTGGTCCTGACTGCGACGAGCATGCTCGTCGCAGTTGTTGGCGGCGGGCAGTGGTGGCTCATGTTCGCGACAGCCGGCGCGTTGCTCGCAGGCTATGTGGTCTTGCTGCTGCGTTGGAAGTCACAGGCGGAGCAGGCGGCAGCGGCCGTGCGTAACCTGCCCGCACCCGCGAGGGCGCGCCCTGCGACCGCGCCGCTCCGTCCCATCACCGAGCCGGTGATGCCCGACCGGGAGCTGTTGCCTATCGGGGCGGCTTTCGCCGCAGGCGGCGAAGTCGACCCAATGGGTTGGGAGTCTCGTCCCGCCGTGAGGATCCACCGGTGGGAGGCAGCGAGAACTTGATCCCTTCGGGGGATCAGGAGCTCTCTGGGCTCGTCGAGCCGGTTCGCGCGCGCTTCCTCGCCCGTTACGAGGCTCGTGAGGGCGCGTACGCCAAGTCGCGCGAGACCATCCGGGCGGCTGCAAACGCTATCCGTGCCATTCACCGTGGGGAGCATGAGCGGGCTCACGAGCTCATCACCGTGTCCCGTACGGCCCTCGACCAGGCGTTGGACGTCGCGCGCCCCCACCCCGAGGTTCTTTACGGCGGGTTCATCCAGGACGCCGCGAAGGAATACGCGGAGGCCAGGCTGACGGCCGCTGCAATCGCGCGCGAGTCGTGGCCGGATCCCGCAGAACTCGGCCTCGATGACGCCCCATGGCTCCACGGTTTGGCGGAGGCGGTCGGTGAGCTGCGCCGACGCTGCCTCGACCTCATCCGGGCTGAGGACCTCGACGAGGCAGAACGGGTTCTTCAAGTCATGGATGAGGTGCTTGCCTGCCTCGTCACGATCGATGTGCCGGACGCGCTGACCCGCGGCCTGCGACGGGCAACGGATGGGGCGCGAGCCGTCACCGAACGCACCCGCGGCGACCTTACGGCCGCGCTCGGACAAAGGCGGCTACGGGAAGCCCTCGACGCGCATCGCACTGCGCTGCTTCGTACCGTCCCGGAGGTGGTGAACGAAGCGGGTTGTTCTTGACGCGGGGCGCCACCATGGACTGACGCGCGGCCGAGCGCTCGCACGCCGCCGCTTCTGTCGATAGCATCCGACGGCCCGTGGGGGGTGTAGCTCAGCCTGGCAGAGCGCTTCGTTCGCAACGAAGAAGTCGTCGGTTCAAATCCGATCACCTCCAC
>JALYGD010000204.1 GCA_030777265.1 Actinomycetota bacterium
CCGGTTCGGACGTTACCGTCGCGGCCGTGGCCGATCGAGGCCGGGCGGCGTTGGCCGATCTGGCGGTACACCACCTCGTCCAACCCGAAGGCGACCGACTCCGGGCCGACGTCGCCGTGCGCGTCGGACTGGGGATGGTGAGAACGGGGGCGACCGGCGTGGCCGACCAGCGACGGCTGGCGGCACGACTCCCTCAGGGGAGCCGGTCGAGGCGTTTCAAGGCTTGGTACACCCTCCTGCCCTTCCTCGGTAGACGGTGGGACGCGATCCACGTGCCCGCTGAGCTGGGGGCGAGTCCGTACCTCCCGTTGTTCGGGCTCATCGGTCCGGCCGTGGTCTCGGTCGAGCGACCTCTGCCCGACCCTGGCTCGCTTCGGGAGGTCGATGAAGGCCAGGCGTTGCGGGCGATCCTGTCGGCGGCCGCCAAGGTCGAGTGCTCGACGCCGGTCCTGGGCGAGCAGGCCGTCAGGCTCGCCGCCGATCCCACCACGGTCGAGGTTGTCCCGCCATTCGTCGACACCTCGTTCTTCACCCGCCGGCCCGAGCGCCGGCCCGGAGATCTGCTGCGCTTGGTGTGCACCCCCTCGTTCCACTGGCGAGCCGGACACGACGAACTGTTGGTGGCCGTCGCCAACCTCGTCGATGCGGGGACGCCAGTGCACCTCCACGTGGTCGCTGACGGAGCCGACCAGCAGCGACTCCTCTTCACCGTGCACGACCTCGGGCTGTCCTCGTCGGTGAGCGTGCATCGCGATCTCCGCCGGGAGGAGCTGCGTGGCCTTCTGCAGGATGCCGACGTCTTCGTGCTCGCCTCCACCGAGGACCGCCTCTGGCCCGAGGTGCTCGAGGCCAGAGCCGTCGGTCTCCCCGCGGTGGTCTGCGACGTGGCGAGCAACAGAGAGGCGCATGGCACCAACCTGATCCTGGTGCCACCCCATGACCCGGCGGCGCTGGCCCGGGCCCTGGTGACGTTCTCGAGAGCGGTGCCGGCATGAGAGTGGTGCTGGTCCTCGACGTCTTCCCCAAGGTCTCGACCACCTTCATCGTCAACAAGTTCGTCGGCCTGCTCGAACGCGGCGTCGACGTGCACGTCGCCTGCTGGACGAGCGAGCCCAAGGTGTGGGCGACCTTCCCGCAGCTGACGGCGCCCGAGCTCCGTCGACGGGTCCATGTGGTACCCGCATCCTCGCGGCCATGGGCCGCAGCCAAGCTGGCGAAGCCGCTCGCTGTCGGTCTCGCCCGGGGGGAGATCGAGATGAAGCGGGTGCACTCACCGCTGCACGCCTGGCTGGCGACCCTCGACCCCGACCTGGTCCACTTCGAGTTCGGTGCCCGGGCCGCGCGGTACCTGCACCCGGGCGAGCGCTTCGACTACCCGGTGCTGGTCTCGTTTCGGGGCTACGACCTCAACTGCGCCGGGCTCGACGTCCCCGGCTTCTACGACGGGGTGTGGGACGCCGCTGACGCCCTGCACCTCCTCGGGAACGACCTCTGGCGGCGGGCCCAGGAGCGGGGGTGTCCCCCGGACAAGCCGCACCGCCTCATCCCCCCCGCCGTGAACGCGGACCTGTTCACCCCCTCGCCTCGAGAGACTAGGGCCGTCGGCGGCGCCAATCGGCCCTTACGACTCTTGAGCGTCGGTCGCCTGCACTGGAAGAAGGGCTACGAGTGGGCTCTGCAGGCGGTGCGGTCGCTCCTCGACGGCGGGCTCGCCCTGGAGTACCACCTGGTCGGCGACGGCCACGACCGCGACGCCGTGGTCGCCCGCATCGACGACCTCGACCTCGCGGGATCCGTCCGGCTGCTCGGTGCCCAACCTCGGCTGGTGGTCAAAGAAGAGTTGCAGTGGGCCGACGTCTTCGTGCACCCGGCCGTATCGGAGGGTTTCTGCAACGCGGTCATGGAGGCGCAGGCCATGGAGGTGCCGGTGGTGTGCACCGACGCCGACGGTCTGGCCGAGAACGTCGTCGACGGCGAGACCGGCTTCGTGGTCCGCCGGCGCGACCCCGCCGCCCTGGCCGCAGCGATCAGTCGCCTGGTCAGCGAACCAGGACGGCGAGCGGAGTTCGGGCGAGCCGGACGGGCACGGGTCATCGAGCAGTTCCGACCCGAGGTCCAGATCGACGCCTTCCTCGCCCTCTATGAGTGGGTCATCGACACCAGCGTCAGAGCGAGCTCGACCGAGGTCCCTGCCGCACGGTGAGGCGGTTGATCCGGGGCTCGACCTTCGACAGGAGCAGCCCGACCCCTTGATCAGCCCGCGGGCCGAGAGTCTTCTTTACAGCGCTGCGAACGGGGGCGAAGACGCGCTGGCGGCGGCTCGACATGTTGCGCACGCGCTGGCCGTAGCGCCGGTCGATGCCATGGGTCCGACAGAAGTGGTCGAGACTGCTCGTGCCCCACGCCTCGCTCCACCGCAGCCAGTAGAAGGGCACGTCGGTCAACGCGAAGGGCGGCGGCGTCTTGTAGGTCACCACCGAGGCCGGCTCGAACCAGACCTCGCCCCCGGCGTCGGCGACCCGCAGGCAGATGTCGAGGTGCTCTCGAGTGTTGAGGAGGCCCTCGTCGAGAGGGCCGATCTTGTTGAAGACATCGGTGCGCAAGAGCATGCAGTGGAACTCGGCGTAATCGCAGGTCTGGCGCTCGAGGGGCTCGGGCACCTCGGTCACCTTGATGCCCTGGAACCGCTGGTTGGTGGAGAAGGTCCGATGGGGCGCCTCACCGGTGAACTCGATGTGGCCCGTCGCCATGTGGATGATCTGGTCCTGGGGGTCACCCTGGTAGTAGAGGGGGCCGACCACCCAGGCCCCGGTCTCCTCGGCGCAGTCGAGCAGCTTCGAGAGCCACCCAGGCGTGACGAACAGGTCGTTGTCGACGAACACCACGTACTCGGTGGTGACGTGCTTGAGGCCGAGGTTGCGGGCCTGGTTGGGCGAGAGGTATCGGTTGCTCCGCACGATCTTGAAGCCCTTCTCGGCCGACTTCCGCTCCAGGTAGGAGCGGATCCGCTTCGGTGAGTTGCCATCCACGTAGACCAGCTCGAACGGCACGTCGGTGGTGTTGGCGAAGATGCTGTCGAGCGAGGCGTCAGAGAGGCTGAAGCGCTCCCGGGGGACGACAACGATCGTGCATGTGGGTTTGGGCGCTGGCGCCGTGTTCTCCATGCCTCCATTCCACCCGCTTCCGACCCGACGAGCAAGAGGTGATAGGTTTCGGCCCTGCGAGAAGGAGTCGAGCGGTGAGCGCCAGCACCTATGCGCAGACCAACCTGCAGCTCTGCAACCAGCTCCGGGCGTCCGCCTACGACGAGCGGGACGTCGAGCTCGTGAAGGACGCGTACGACTTGGCGGTCACGCTTTTCACTGGGCAGTTCCGCTCCAGCGGTAAGCCCTTCCTCGCCCATCTCGTCGGCACCGCCAGCGTCCTGACCGCCCTGGGAGCACCCGCCCGGGTGATTGCTGCAGGGTTGCTCCACGCGTCCTACGCGAGTGGCGAGTGGGGTGACGGGCGAGGCAAGGTGTCCAGCGACGAGCGCCGCCAGACCCTCCGAGCGCTCGACGCGGGCGTGGAGGAGTTGGTGCGGCACTACACCGAGTTCCGCTGGGACGCCCGTTCCATCCTCGAGATCCATGCCGGGATTGACTCGCTTTCGGAGGCTGAGCGGACCGTGGTGCTGGTCCGACTGGCGAACTTGATGGAGGACTACCTGGATCTCGGGATGGCCTATTCGCACAAGGGTGAAAAGGACAAGCAGGCCGACTCCGTGCTCGAGCTCAGCAGCCAGATCGCCGAACTTCTCGATCACGGTGACTTGGCGTCGGAGCTGCGCCGGGTGTTCGCCGAGAACCGTGCCGCCAAGATCCCGCCTGCGCTGATTCGCGGTCGGCGGTCGTCATTCACAGTCGCTCCACTGTCGCACCAGGTCCGTCCCTCGGTCGCCCTGAGGCATCTGTCGGGTCGGTCGCCGGCGATGAAGTCGGTTAAGAAGGGCCTTCGTCGCAGCGGCCTCCTGCCCCGGTAACGGCTGCGGGCGACGGTCGCACTAGAATCGTGCCGATGACGAACGAGTTCACATGTCGGCGTTGAGGCGAACCCGCGTCTGGCGCTCAGGCTCGGAGGTACTCAAGAAGCGGGCTCCAGGAGCCTGGCAGGGTCTGGCCGAGCAGTGGGGGAAGGCCGCCGACGCCTTGGAGCCCCTGCAGCTCGTTCGTGACTATCCGTTGTCGTGGTGGAACGCCCGACACGATCCTCGAGCCTTTGAGAACCTGCAGAGTTTTGTGATGTTCGTCGGCTACCCCCGTAGCGGACACAGCATCGTCGGTTCACTGTTGAACGCCCACCCCAACCTCGTTATCGGTCACCGGCTCCGGGTGCTGCGCTACGTCGGCGCCGGCTTCGGCCGCCAGCAGCTCTGCGGCATGGTCCTGCTCGCCGATGAGCGATTCGCCCGCCTGGGCCGGGTGGGAAGCAAGCGCTACAACTACTCCGTCCCCGGCCAGTGGCAGGGCCGCTACCGAGACCTGCAGGTCATCGGTGACAGCAACGTGACGAACAACTACCTCCGGCGGCGCCCCGAGCTCCTTCCCCGGTTGCGCCAGGTCATGGGCCTGCCCGTCAAGCTCGTCCACGTCGTCCGCAACCCGTACGACAACATCAGCACGATGTCGATCCGCAACCGCCTATCCCTTCAAGAGGCGATGGACCGCTACTTCTCGCTCTGCGAGGGAGCAGCGCTCATCCGGGCCGCCTCCCCTAGCCAGGACTGGTTCGACCTCCGGCACGAGGACCTGCTCGACGATCCGATCCTCTGGCTGGAACGGCTCTGCACTTTCGTGGGCGTCGGGGCCCACCAGGGCTACCTAGAGGCGTGTTCCAGCGTTCTCTACCGCAGCCCTCACCACAGTCGCCAGGAGGTGGACTGGAGCCCGGAGATGATCCGCCAGGTCCAGGTTCGAATGGCGCCCTACCCCTTCCTGCAGGACTACAGCTTCGAGGAGCCGGCGGCACCGGCCCCGGCGAACTAATCCGGCTGTGCCTGCCGGGCTCGACCAGCTGAAGAGCTACGTCCGCCTCCCGAAGGTCTTCGTCAAGGCCTGGTGGCAGGGGCGGGCCCAGCGGACGCAGTTCGACGGGGTGCAGACCTACTGCATGTTCATCGGACACGCTCGCAGCGGCCACAGCCTCGTGGGATCCCTGCTCTCCGCGCACCCAGACGTCGTGATCGCCCATGAGCTCGACGCGTTGCGCTTCGTACGGTGGCGCTTCGGTCGCGATCAGCTCTACGCCCTGATCCTGCAACGGGATCTCGATTTCAGCCAGAAGCAGCGCCTTCAGACCAAGACTGGCTACCAGTACGACGTTCCCGGACAGTGGCAGGGCCGGGTCCGGGAGCTACGGGTCATCGGCGACAAGAAGGGTGGCGCCTCGACAAGGAAACTTGGCCGCCATCCCGAGCTCCTCGACCGCCTCCAAGCCACAGTCGGCGTGCCGCTGCGCCTCGTTAACGTCACCCGCAACCCCTACGACAACATCGCCACGATCTCCCGACGCTCGGGTCGGCCCCTGGAGGTGGCTGCGCAGCGCTACTTCGAACGCTGTGAGACGGTGCAGCAGCTCCGGGCGATCCTGCCCAGCGACGCCCTCCTGCACATCACCTACGAGTCCTTCACGCAGGACCCCAAGTCCTCGTTGCGCGACCTGTGCGCCTTCGTCGGGGTCGACGCTTCCGACGACTACGTCGCCGCGTGCGCCGACATCGTCTTTCCCTCCCCTCGTCGGAGCCGCTCAGAGGCAACCTGGAGTGACGAGCTCATCGCCGAGATCGCTCGGCAGATCGATCGCTTCAATTTTCTTGCCGGATATTCCTTCAGCGTGGACGACGAAGTGCCGATGGAATGAGCGCGCGACGCTGGACACACTCTGGTATTTTGAGCGCATGACTGTGCTGCGCAGGCCCCTCACGGCTGTCGTCACTTGTCTAGCCATGACCATCGCGGCCTCCGCCGTCTTCTCCCCGACCGCCGCTGACGTGAACAAGGGCACCAAGGTCGTGGGAAACAATGTCCTCCTGTCGCCCAGCCCAGGGTCGACACCAAAGAACCTTCTCGTCGTCTTCCTGCCGGGAACGGGCTACACCCCTGGCGACAGCGGGAAGTACCTCGAGACCGCGGCCGCACTAGGCTTCCACACCATCGGGCTTGCCTACGTCAACGGCACCTCAGCGAACCGTACGTGCAGGAAGGACCGTTCCCCTGACTGTCACGGAGAATTCCGGCGTGAGGTCATATACGGGAAAGACGTCTCATCCCGGGTAAAGGTCAAGGAGTCCGACTCCATCGTCGACAGGTTGCATGCTGCCCTCACAGCACAGGGCTTCGGACAGTTCAAGACTGACGCCGGCGGCATTGACTGGTCGAAGGTGGTCGTGACCGGTCATTCGCAAGGCGCGGGTCATGCAGCCGTGCTCGGGATCGACGAGAGCGTTGCTCGCGTCGTGATGCTCGCCGGCCCGAACGATCTCTTGAAGATCAGTCTTCCATCGTGGATCAAGCGGAGCAGCAACACCGACCCCTCTCTTTGGTACGGGCTGACGGCACAACGAGACAACAGCTTCGGTACCCAGATGAAAGCCTGGCACGAGTTCGGACTGGCGGACGTAGTGGACGCCGCGGAGGTCCCGACCGGAGCCGGTGGCGAACAGCGGCTGGTGACGACCATCCAAGCCGACGACGAACGCGACCACGAGAGCGTCGTTGTTGACGACTTCCTGGCATTGGAAGACGGCGAGGCCCGTCTCGTTACGTCCTGGCGGTACCTTTTGACCGGTGGAGGGGCGTCGATGGATGCCGGCGCCACGGTGAGCGCCGCCGCAGTCGCAACGACTTCGACCGCCTTGACCACGATCTCTTCGGCCACGACTTCGAACAACCCGATGGCCTCGAACACGACGGCCAACCCGGCGAACGCCGGCATCTGAGCCCTGGCTGGGCCGCGACTCGGCGAGGGCGCCAGGATCTTCCCCTTGGCGCACGTGCTCAATGCCGAGCATCTCGTTCTCGGTGATCACTCCACCATCGACGATTTCGTGTTCCTCAACGCTGGCCTCGGCACCAAGATCGGCCGCTACGTGCATGTCGGGTGCCATGCCAGCGTGATTGGAGGGGGCACCCTGGTCATCGGCGACTACGCCGTCGTGGCCAGTGGGGCACGGGTGCTGACGGCGACCGACACCTTCAACGACGGCGCTCGCATGTCGACCCACCTTCCTGCCCAG
>JALYGD010000205.1 GCA_030777265.1 Actinomycetota bacterium
TTATCGTCGAACTCGCCGTCCGAGCAGGCCCCGAGCGCGACCATCGACAGCGCGAACAGGACTGGCACGAGCGTGGCCAACCAAGGGGCGGAACTGTTTTTCGTACGCATCTGGACCGAGAGACAGCTGATGAGAGATGAAGGCCGGACCCGCGCACCCCCGACAGCCGCGCAAACGGGCTGCTGGCAGACGGGGCGATCCGGATGGGTGGCAGAGTGCTGTGGAGGTGCGGTTCGGCCGCTGCGTGACGGCCGTGGTGCAGTCTGTCACACCCGCGCGTCCATCACTACCGCGCCCACGTGATGGCCGCCTTCGTGGCCTATCTCGGCCTGATACTCGCCCCGCTTGCCACCGCGGGGCGGCTGCACCCGGTGGCTGCCCGGCCCGGTCTGCGGCGCGTCTGTCTCGTGCTGGGCCTGCTCACGGCCACCGGGGTCATGGCCTGGGTCGGTGGTGTGGCTGGGGAGGCCGGCGGAGCGCTACAGCGCGCCGCTACCACCATCGGCGGCGCCTGGTACATCTGCGACCGCCATCCTCGCGCGCGGGGGAGAGCTCGATGGCGCTGGCATTCCGGCCTCGGTGGACGCCGGCACAGCGTGGGCCGCCGCCGCAAGAAACCGGTCGGAGCGACTCCGCATGAAGCCGCGCCTTCGAGTCGAAACAGTCCGTTCCTCGTGCCGCGCCCTGTCGCCGGCAGTCGACCGTTTCCGGTCGCGGCTTCGCATGCCACAGTTCACAACTGGTATGAGAATCGAGATCGTCACTCCCGAAGCCTGCGATGACGTGGACGGCGCGGCCGTCGTCGTCGACGTTCTGCGAGCGTTCACCACAGCCGCCTACGCCTTCGAGCGTGGCGCGCGCGAGATCGTCCTCGTCCGAACCCTCGAGGAGGCCCGCTCCGTCCGTGACCGTCTCGACGCCGTGACGATGGGCGAGGAGCACGGAGAGCCGGTGGAGGACTTCGCTCTCGGCAACTCCCCGGACGAGGTGAGGGACCTCCGTCTGGGCGGTGTGGTTCTCGTCCAGCGTACGACCACGGGGACACAGGCGGTCGTCAACTGCGCCCAGGCGGACCCGCTCCTTGCGGCGTCGTTCGTCTGCGTCCAGGCGACCGTCCGCTTTCTGGCCGGCCGGCGACCGGAGACCGTGAAGTTGGTGGTGACCGGCGCCCACTCCGGTCGCGACGGCGACGAGGACTACGCCTGCGCCGAGTATCTCGCCGCCCGTCTGCGCGATCAGGAACCGGATGTGCGACCCTACCTTGATCGGGTGCGCAACTCGGATGCGGGGCGGCTCTTCGCCAGCGGAGCGGAGGTGGACCACCGGCCCGAGGACCTCGAGCTCGCTCTGGACGTTGACCGCTTCCCCCGGGCGCTGGCCGTATCACGGCAGCACGACCTCGTCGTGCTGCGGCCGGTCGCCGCTGCGTAGCGAGAGCGCCACAGCGAGATTGGATCGCAGACGTGGTCCCGGCTGCGTGCCGCTTCTGTCCGTGCTGGCGCCAGGGGGCCGACTGGGCTTGGATGCGAACCGACCGTCGGGACGACCTACCGTCTGGACACCTACAGGTCAGGAGCCGGTGTGAAGGTCGCGTACGTCCTTGCCACGCCTAGTGCCGCCGCATACAAGCTCGGGCAGATGATCCTCCCGCAACTCGAGGACGACGCGCATGGCGCCGACGTCGTCGGCGTGTTCTTCTTCGACGACAACAACTGGGTTCTGCGACGGGGCGATCCCCTGGGGGAGCGGCTGGCCGAGCTGGCGTCCAGGCGGGGCATGCTCCTCATGATGTGCGATCGCTGCGCGATCGCACGCGGACTGGCGGAGGGCGAACCCGGCGACTGCAAGGTCAAAGACGTCGTCGAAGGGGTGCGGGTGGGCTGCTTCCCGGACCTCTATGAGGCCTTGGCCGGCAACCCGCCCGACCACGTCATCTCACTCTGAGCGGCCCAGTCTCGCCACCGGCGCGGCCACAAGCGGCAGTAACTGCCTGAATAGAGGGTGATCGAGAAGCTGCGGCGGTAAGGGCGAGCGGGCAGCGGGGGGCGGGTTGCTGGGGAGCGGCCACGAAAGCTAACATCGAACATATGTTCGATTCGCCGCCGTTTGCGCATCTGACGGTCCACTCGAGCTATTCGCTTCGAGACGGGGCGATCCGTCCGCATGAGATCGCCGCCGGGGCGGCGTTCAGGGGTATGACCCACATCGCGCTCACCGACCGTGATGGACTGTACGGGGCGGTCCGCTTTGCGCAGGCCTGCGAAGCGGCTCGGGTGACGCCGGTGTTCGGCACCGACCTCGCCATCGAACCCGACGCCACAAGGCCGGGGTGGGCCATGACCCGGGCGGGACGGGCCCGGTTCCGTCGCGAGGCCCCTCCCGCCTCCGCCGCGCCCGACCCGCGGCAGCGGCGCCCCCGAAGTGGTCCGGCTTGGCTCGAGGACGACGCCCCCCGGGTCGTTCTCCTCGCCCGTGACGACCGCGGCTACGGCAACCTCTGTCGAGCGGTCTCGGCGGCACACCATCAGGAGGACGGCCGGGGAAATCATCGGGTACGCTCCTCGCCCCATCTGACCTGGGAAGATGCGGCCGCCCGCCCCGAGGGGCTCTACGTCCTGCTCGGAGCGGACTCGCCATTCGGGCGGCTCGTCACCCTGGGTCGCCTCGACGCCGCCGCAGCCGAGGCGCGCCACTGGGTCGAAGCGTTCGGCTCGGAGTCGGTGCTCATCGGAGTCCGCCATCACCTCGCCGAAGGGGATGACCTGCGGGCTGCCCGCATGGTTGCACTCGCCGACCGGCTCCGCTTGCAAGCGGTGGCAACCAACGACGTGCGCTACCTCTGCGAGGACGATGCGTATCTCGCCGACGTGCTGGCGTGTGTACGCGCGCAGGTGCCGGTCGCAGCGCATCACGTCGCCCGGCGTACCGCCGAGGGCTGGTTGAAGCCTGCCATCGACCTCCTGAACATCCCTATCTTCCGCGGCCGTCCCGACCTCCTCGCAAACGCCTACCGGGTCGCCACCTCCTGCGAGGTCGACCTCGGCCTACACCGAACCCGCATCCCGCGTCTCACCGGCCACGAACCGATCGCCGCCGCCCGCGAGCTCCACGCCCGCTGCTGGTCGGGGATCGCCGAACGCTACGAGCGGGTCTCATCCCAGGTGGCCAGGCGGCTCGCCGCCGAGCTCGCCATGATCGACGAGCTCCGCCTCCACGACTACTTCCTGTCCGTGGCCCAGATCGTCGCGGGAATCCGGGACCTGGGCGTGCTCTGTGCCTGCCGCGGGTCGGCCGCCGGCAGCGTCGTCTGCTATGCGCTGCGCATCAGCGACGTCGACCCCGTCGCCAACGAGCTCGTCTTCGAACGCTTCATGAATCCCTACCGCGAGGAGCTGCCCGACATCGACATCGACGTCGAGTCCGCACGCCGCGAGGACGTCTACCGCATGGTCATCGACCGCTTCGGCGAGGAGCGCACCGCCTGCGTCAGCATGATCGCGCGCTTTCAGGCCCGCATGGCCGTCCGCGAGGTCGGAAAGGTACTCGGCCTGCCCCCCGAGGAGATCGACCTCGTCGCGAAGACCTTCCGCAACGTCCGCGCCCGCGACGTCCGCGAGGCGATGGCCCATCTGCCCGAGCAGAAAGGCGCCCGGCTCGACGCGGGCCAGCTCGACACCCTGTTCCAGGTGGTCGAGCGCATCGACGGCTTTCCCCGCCACCTCGCCCTCCATCCCTGCGGAATCGTGCTCGGCGACGCCGCGCTCATGGACCGCACTCCGGTCGAGCGCTCGGCGAACGGGTTCTCGATGACCCAGTTCGACAAGGACGACGTCGCCGCGCTCGGACTGTTGAAGCTCGACGTGCTCGCGGTGCGCTTGCTGTCGGCGATGCGCCATGCCCTCGACCTCCTGCCCGCCACTCGGGGGAAGCGGATCGATTTCCACGCCATCCCCGGAGAGGACCCGGCGGTCTACAGCCTGCTGCGCTCCACCCGCTCGATCGGGGTCTTCCAGGTCGAATCGCCCGGGCAGCGGGAGCTGCTCGGGCGTCTCCAGCCGGAGGGGTTCGGTGACCTCGTGACCGAGATCTCGCTGTTCCGTCCTGGTCCGGTCAAGGCTGACATGATCGGCCCCTACGTCGCCCGGCGTCTCGAGCAGCGAAGCCGAAGGGCGACCGACGGCGGGGGCCAGCGCGCGACCTACACCCATCCGCTGCTCACGCCGGCGCTGGCCGAGACCTTCGGTGTGATCATCTACCACGAGCAGGTCATGAAGGCCGTCGTGGCACTCACCGGCTGCGGTCTGTCCTACGCCGACCTCGTACGCCGCCGACTCGCCGACGCCGAGCAGCTACCGGCGGTGCGAGCCTGGGCGCTCGCCCGTGCACGTGACCGAGGCCTGGATGTCACCACCGCCGAAGCGGTGTGGCATCAGGTGGAGTCGTTCGCGTCGTTCGGGTTCTGCAAGGCTCACGCCGCGGCCTTCGCCGTTCCGACCTACCGCTCCGCGTGGTTGAAGGCCCACTATCTGCCGGAGTTCGTGGCCGGGCTGCTCACCCATGATCCCGGCATGTACCCGCGGCGGCTCATCCTCGACGACGCCCGCCAGTTCGGGATTGCGGTGCTCAGCCCCGACGTGAACCTCTCGGCAGTGGAGTACACGGTCGAGCGCATCGACGAGGACCTCGCCGATCGCCTCCTCGGACTCAGCGGAGGG